>NZ_JBHWCL010000023.1:0-85718 GCF_042735125.1 Kitasatospora sp. NPDC059599
CCCGGGGCCGGCGGTCAGGCGCCCGTGACGGCCGCGAAGCGGGCCGAGACGTCCTGCCAGTTGACGACGTCCCACAGGCGGGTGACGTAGTCCGGGCGGACGTTGCGGTACTGCAGGTAGTAGGCGTGCTCCCAGGCGTCGAACGCCAGCAGCGGGGTGGTGCCCTGGCCCACGTTGCCGTGGTGGTCGTAGACCTGCTCCACGATCAGGCGCTCGCCGAGCGGCTCCCAGGAGAGGATGCCCCAGCCGGAGCCCTGGACGCCGGTGGTCGCGGTGGTGAGCTGCTTCTTGAAGGTCTCGAAGCTGCCGAAGTGCTCGGTGATGGCGTCGGCCAGCTCACCCTCGGGGCGGTCGCCGCCCTCCGGGGAGAGGTTCTGCCAGAACAGCGAGTGCAGGACGTGGCCGGACAGGTGGAAGGCGAAGGTCTTCTGCAGGCCGACCAGGCCGCCGAACTGCTCCTTGTCGCGCGCTTCGGCGAGCTGCTCCAGGGTGTCGTTCGCGCCCTTGACGTAGGCGGCGTGGTGCTTGGAGTGGTGCAGCTCCAGGATCTCGGCCGACATCGCCCGCTCAAGCGCGGAGTAGTCGTACGGGAGGTCGGGAAGCGTGTAGGTGCCCATCAGGACACGGCCCCTTTCGGCGGGTTGAACGATGCTGATCGTGCCGGGACAACACTATTGCGTATGACTTGCAGGAGCGAAGTATGGGCTCCCGCTTATTCCGCACGTCACATCGGGCACCACGGCCGCCGACGCCGGGTACGGGTCCCGCAGGGGCGCCGCCGACGTCGGGCGCGGGCCCCTCGGGGGCGCCGGCAACGCCGGGATCCCGGCCCTTCCGGCCGAGGCCTGCAACGGACCTGACAACGTTTCGGTTTCGGCCGGCGGCAAATCCGTTCCCGGGGCTTCCCTCCGCGTCAACCCGTGTGCCATTTTACATGTCACACATCAGGAACCCGTGCGCCCCAATCACCGCACGACCTCCCTCAACGGCCCCGGAGGCCCCCACACATGCGTCCCTTCCGGATAGCGAAGGCGAACGCGCGCAGACTCCCTGCGCTCGGCGCCGCTTTCTTCATCGCCCTCGGACTCTTCGCACCGCAGGCCCAGGCGGCTCCCACCGCCGGTCCCCAGGCCAAGACCGCCGCACCCGCCGCCAAGGCCGCCGTGCCGCACGCGATCCCGGTCCCCAAGTCCCCTGACACACCGAAGGACGCGCGCCCCCTCGCCTCGGACCCGCAGGCCAAGGCCACCGCCCCGACGGCGGGCAGCACCGTCGGGGCCGCCAGGACGGCGAAGCAGCTCACCGCCGCCGCCAACGCCTGCGACGTCTCCGCGTTCACCGGCAACACCGGTGCCGCACTGGTCCAGCAGGTCAAGGCCGCCGGGCTCGACTGCGTCAACTCGCTGTTCACCCTGACCGGCACCAACGCCAAGGCCGCCTTCAACGAGGCCCAGATGGTCAGCGTCGCCAACGCCCTGCGCGACGCCTCCGCCGCCTACCCCGGCGACGACTCCACCTCCGTCGGCCAGTTGGTGCTCTTCCTGCGCGCCGGCTACTACGTCCAGTGGAACAACAAGGACGCCGTCGGCCCGTACGGCGCCACCCTGCAGACCGCCATCCGTGGTGGGCTGGACGGCTTCTTCGCCGCCCCGCACAGCAAGGACGTCACCGAGGCCAACGGTGCCACCCTCGCCGAGGCCGTCACCCTGATCGACAGCGCCCAGGAGAACGCCCGCTACACCGGCGTCGTCAAGCGCCTGCTGGACGGCTACTCGAGCGCCTGGACCGGCTCGATGGCCACCGCCGTCGCCAACACCGAGACCGTCATCGAGCGCGGCTTCGACCTGCCGGCCTTCACCGCCGCCCTGCAGGCCGACCCCTCCTTCGCCACCAGCATGGCGGGCTTCGTCACCCGCAACAGCTCCCAGCTGAACGGTTCCGACCCGGTCACCTCGATCGGCATCCAGCTCGGCAACCTGGTCGCCAACGACGCGCTGCGCGCCCAGGGCCGCCCGATCCTCAAGGACCTGATCAACCGCTACCCGCTGGTCGGCAACACCGGCCCGCTCACCATGAACCTGCTCTGGTTCGCGGAGAAGAAGGACAGCGGCAACTGCTCCTACTACGGCACCTGTGACGTCCCGGCCAGGCTCGTCCCGCTCGTGCTCACCGTCGACCACACCTGCAACGCCAACCTGCGCATCCGCGCCCAGGACATGACCGCGCAGCAGCTCGCCGACACCTGCACCAGCCTGGTCAACCAGGACGCGTACTTCCACAAGGTGGTCAAGGACAACGGCCCGGTCGCCAACGACAACAACACCAGCCTGGAGGTCGTCGTCTTCGACGACTACTACAACTACAGCCTCTACGCCTGGGAGATGTACAACATCGCCGTGGACAACGGCGGCATGTACGAGGAGGGCAAGCCCGACGTCGCCGGCAACCAGGCCCGCTTCATCGCCCACGAGGCCTCCTGGCTGCGCCCCCAGTTCCAGATCTGGAACCTCAACCACGAGTACACCCACTACCTCGACGGCCGTTACGACTTCTACGGCGACTTCGACGCCGGCATGACCACCCCGACCGTCTGGTGGGTCGAGGGCCTGGCCGAGTACGTCTCCTACAGCTACCGGGGCGTCCACTACGACGACGCCGTCGCCCAGGCCGGCAAGGGCACCTACGCGCTGAGCACCCTGTTCGACAGCACCTACGACAACGCCGACTCCACCCGGATCTACAACTGGGGCTACCTGGCCGTCCGCTACATGCTCCAGTCGCACCCCCAGGACGTCGACGCGCTGCTCGCCAAGTACCGCGTCGGCGACTGGAACGGCGCCCGCTCCCTGCTCAAGACCACCATCGGCACCCGGTACGACGCCGACTTCGCCACCTGGCTCAAGGCCTGCGCCGCCGACAACTGCGGCTCGCTGCCCACCTCCCAGGCGCCGCTGTGCACCGCCGCCGACGCCCGGCAGTTCGACAAGAACTGCCGCCGCGACGGCGTGGCCGCCACCACCGGGAACTACAGCTACAGCTTCCTGTACCTCCCGGCCGGCGTGCAGCAGCTGACCATCACCACCAGCGGCGGCACCGGCAACGCCGACCTCTACTACAACGGCGGCGCCTGGGCCACCACCGGCTCGTACCAGGCCAAGTCCACCGCGGGCGGCAACAACGAGACCCTCACCATCGCCAACCCGCCGTCCGGCTGGGTGTACTTCAGCCTCTACGGCCAGCAGGGCTTCGGCGGCGTCACCGTCACCACCAGCTACAACTGACCGACCGGGAGGCTCGGGCGACCGAGCGCTCCCGTACGCACCGGAGGGCCCCGCGGCGACGCGGGGCCCTCAGCCGTTCCCGCCGCCGTTCCCGCTGGCGTTCCCGCCGCCGGGCAGGCCGGTGGCCTCGGTCCTCAGCTCCATACCGCCATCTTCCCCCCACCCGCGGACGTTCCGGATCAGGGTTATAACAATTCCCCCAAGAATGGGCCGTCAACATTCCATAGAGATCCGATCATCTTCTGTCCGAGGGGTGTCGAAACACCGAACGGTCGGTTAGGGTCCAGGCACGAATGAAGCGCTTCGGAGTCCGCCAGCGGAATTACCGATTCGCTTCACGGCTCGGTGCGCACCCTGCGTCGCACCCACAACCACGAATTGGAGAAAGCCATGAAGATGATCAAGGCGATCGTCAAGAAGTTCAAGAAGGACGAGGACCTCGCCGCCAACGCCTGGGTCCTGCACGTCATCTGATGCACCGCTGACGGGTGGGGGCGCGGCGCGGCCGAGCCGCGTCCCCCACCCGACGGCGCGGCACGAACGCACGCCACCGACATTCCGACAAAGGCAGGGAACTCGTGGAAGAAATGGCGCCGGCCGCCGTGCGCAACCATTCCCTGGTTTATGCCCCGAGAATCCGCGACCTGCTGGACCGGACCGAGAAGGTATTCCGGATCGACCCGGCCACGGTCGGCGTCGCCGACTGCCGGCTCCTGGCCGACGTCGTCGCGGCACGCCCCGTGCGGTCCGACGAGCGCTCGGTCTACAAGCCGGCCGCGGGAGCCGACATCCCCCACGACAGCGCGACCCGGACGATCCGCGCGCTCGGACAGGACGTCATGGCGGGCATCCGGACACCGCCGCCCCCGGCCCGCGCACTCGCCGGCGCCTGGCCCTACGCGTCCACCTCCTACCTGCGCCGCTGGCTCTTCGCGTCCGACCCGCTGCCGATCTCCCTGCTGTCCAAGCGCGGCGTCACCCGCTCCGACACGCTCTCCCGGATCGTCGACCGCGCCGTCACCGTCCGGCCGGGCTCCGAGGCCGCAGGACGGTCGACCGCGCTGGCCGGACTGATCCGCGGAGCCTCCGACCCCCTGGACCGCAAGCAGGCCATCGCGATGTACCGGCGGGCGACGGCCACCCTCTGCGACGGCGTGGCCGCACTGGCCGGCAACGCCCTGTGGCTGCTGCGGCAGGAACGGGAGCAGCGGGGCGAGGAGCGGGATGCGGCCCCCGCCGACCTCACCGCCGCCCTCTGGGAGACCCTGCGGCTGCTCCCGCCCGCGTGGATGCTGTGGCGCAAGGGCGGGGACGCCTACACCGCACTGCACCCCGAGATCGGCCCCGGGGACGACGTCGCGCTGTTCCCGCTCCTGATGCACCGGCACCCGGACTACTGGTCCGACCCGATGGAGTTCCGGCCCGAACGGTGGACCGGGGTGGCGGACCCCGAGAAGACGCCCGCCTTCATGCCGTTCGGGTTCGACGGCGCGCGCTGCTGGGCCAAGCACCTGGTCGTCCCGCTGGCCGAACGCCTGCTGACCGTCGCCTTCGACAACGGCCTCGTCATCCGGGGACCGCACCGGGACGCCCCCGTCCCCCTGCGCTCCCTGCTCTCCGTGCGGTTCGACGCGGCGACCGGGGCCTGACCCGGCGGCTCCGGGCCGGAAGCCGCCGACCGCCGACCGCCGACCGTGAGAACCGAACCCCCTGACACCACGGGACACACCATGGAATCGCCCACGCTGGCCCACTGGGTCGGCGACGTCGAGAGCTTCGCCGACCACCGGTGGCAGCGCGAGCCCGCGGTCTTCACCCCGCAGGCCCCCGCCCCGCCGTTCGACCTCGACGCGTTGGACGACGCCTTCGACGGAGGGCTGCTGCGCACCCCCTACCTGGAGATGGTCCGCTCCGACAAGGTCACCGTCCCGGCCGAGGCCTTCACCACCCCGCGCGTCGTCAACGGCGTGACGTACGAGGGCTTCGCCGACCGGGCGAAGGTCCTCGCCCGCCTGCGCACCGGGGCGACGCTGCTGCTGCGGTGCGTCGACCAGTGGCACCGCCCGACCGGTGAGCTGGTGACCCGGCTGTCGGAGGAACTCGACCGGCGCGTCGAGGCGTTCTTCTTCCTCACCCCAGCCGGCAGCCAGGGCCTCGCGGTGCACCGCGACGACGCCGACGTGTTCGTCCTCCAGACCGCCGGACGCAAGACCTGGTACGTCCACGACGCGCCGGCCACACCGGACTGGTCCCTCGGAGAACTCCCGGACGACGAGCACTCGCCGCAACGCCTGCGCCGCGTCCTCGAACCCGGCGACGTGCTCTACGTCCCGCGCGGCTTCGCCCACCGCGCGGTGGGCGCCGGCGGGCTGTCCGCCCACCTGTCGCTGACCGTCCGCGACCTCTCCCTGGACGACCTGCGGACGGCCCTCGCACGCCGGCTCGCCGAGGGGTTGGACCTCCCGGCACGACCGCTCGGCCAGGCCGCGATCGCCGACGCCTGCGCCACCCTGCTCGGCCATGCCAGGACGCGGCTCGACACGGTCGAGCCCGGGGACCTGCTGCGCGCCGCCCGGGCGGCTCGGCCCTCCTCCGCGCAGCCGGCCTCGCCGGACGCACCGGCCGCGCGGAGGGGGCCCGGCACCGCGACGGAGCCGGAGACCTTCGCCGGCACGGCCCAGGCCTGGGAGACCGGCGGCCCCGGCACCGGACGCGCCGGGCTGGGGTCCGTCGGCCGCACCTGGCGCCGGCTGCGCGACGCTGCCCGCGCCGCCGACTGACGCCGGTCCGGCGGGGCGCCGGGCCACCGGGCCGCCGTTCGTCCGGCGGGTCCCGGCGGGTGTCCCTCGATCCGGGCGATTCCGAGCCGGGAACGCCGAGTTGGTGGCGGTCGATCACGGAGGAGTCCGTGCTGTCCGTTCCCGAACGGGACGGGCAGACTGTTCGGCATGCGATCCGACGATCAGAACGACATCCCGCCCAAGCCCGCGATGCCGGACGTCGCCGCCGCCCGCGCGATCGGTCCGGACGCGGCGGTGGAGGCACGGTGGCAGACGGTGATCCCCCGGTGGGAATCGACCGCACGCACCCACGGGCGCGGTCCAGGGAGTGAATGCGTCGACCTCGTCCGGCTGCTGCGGGCGGCGTACGCCGAACCCCGGCTGCGCCGGCTCTACCCCTGGACCAGCCACTACACCCTGCGGTTCAGCCGCTCGACGACCTCCCCGTGGACCGACGAGGGCAACCCGTTCGTGGAGCCGATGGGGGGCGGGGTCTACCGCGTCCACCCCCCGTCCGGCCACGACCCGCTCGGCAGTCCGGCCGGCCCGGAGGCGGCCGTCGCGCTGGTCGTCGAGCACCTCCCGCCGGACCTCGGACCGGTGGTCGACCGGGTCGAGGAGAAGGGGAACCGAGCCGGGGCCGGTCAGGGAGCCACCGGCGGGTGAAGGGCGAGGAGGGACGGCACGCGGGCCGGGGCGGCGAGGCGGAGGAGGCCGTGGCCGATGCCGGCGAGGCCGACCATGAGGGACGGGCTGTGGACGCCGTGCGGGAGCCCGCAGACCCAGCCGCGGGTGTCGAGGGCGTCCATGGTGGCGCGGGCCCGGGCGTGCCAGGGGACGCCGGCGAGGTGGAGGGTCTCCAGGTTGCCGAGGTCGCCGTGGCAGAGCGAGAAGTTGAGGCCGAAGCCCTCGCGGCGAACCGTGTCGAGCGCGGTGTCCCGCTCCTTGCGCAGCAACTCCGCTCCGTCCGGCAGGAGTTCGGCGAGTTCGACCCGGGCCAGGGCGATCCCGGAGGCGCCGTGGCACCAGAGGGCGGGAAAGGAGGGGCCGTCCGGACCGCCGTCCTCGCGGACGTCGCGCCAGTTGGCGGCGGACGGGTCGAACAGGGTGCGCTCGTAGTCGAGCGCGGCGAGCGCGAGTTCGGGCAGCGCCGGATCGCCGAGGCGGCGGCCGGCGCGGGCGAGGGCCCAGGCGATCCCGGAGCCGCCGTGGGCGAACCCGGCCAGGGGGCGGTCGGCGGCCCCGGCGAGGGAGGCGGGGAGCCAGCCGACGCCGCCCTCGGGGTGCGGGGCGGCGGACCGGGCCAGGCGTTCGGCGCAGGCGGCCAGGGCGGCGGTGACCGCCGGGCCCGGCCGGACGGCCTCCCAGGCGAGCAGGCCGCCGATGGCACCCGCGTTGCCGGAGAGCAGGTCGTGGAGGGTGTCCTCGGGTGCGGCGGCGGCGATCCGGCCGATCACCAGCCCGGCCAGGTCGTCGAGTTCGGTGTCGGGGTGGTGGGCGGCGAACTGCGCGAGGGCGTAGAGCACGCCGCCCGTCCCGGCCAGCCCGCCGCCGAGCCGGTCGGCACGGCGGCGGATCTGGCGACGGAGCGTCAGTTCGGCGGCGCGCGCGGCCTCGCCGTGCGACCGGTCCCCGGTGACGACGGCGAGCTGGTGCAGGAAGAGCGTGATGCCCGCGGTACCGCTGTAGAGGTCCGGGCCGAGTTCGGCGGGGGCCCAGCGGCCGGGCGGCGTCCAGTTGGGGCCGGCCCAGGCGAGGTCGGCGCTGCCCCGGTGGGCCTCGCGGAGCAGCTGCTCGCCCGCCTCGACGGCCTTGGCGAGGGCACGGCCGGCGAGCCCTGCCGCCTCGTCGGGCCCGGCCGCCTCGCCCGCTCCGTCGAGTTCGCCGGCCTCGGCGGGTAGGTCCCGCACATCGACGGTGCCCGTCCGGCGCGGCTCGCGAGCACCGTCGGCCGTCGTCACCGACAGCCGCAGGAGCTGGAGTTGGTGGGCGAGGTCCTCCTCGCCGAGGCCGTCCGCCTTGGCGAGCGCGAGGTCCAGGGCGGGCCGGTCGGTGACACCGGGGATGACGGCGCCGGTGGCGGAGCGGGCGTCGACGCCGTCCGGGCGGACGGTGAAGACGGGCACGTCGCCGCGCCACAGGTCGGCGCGCTCGTGGGCGACGAAGGCGAGGGCGTGCTCCTCCCAGGCGGCGAGCGCCCAGAGCCGGTCGAGGTGGCGGTCCTGGTCGAGGGCGTCGCGCAGCAGGTCGGGGTGGCAGGCGGTGTTGAGGAGGCTGCGGTACTCGAAGGTGTCGCGGCGCAGCAGCCGGGTCTCGTCCCCCGCGAACGCCCGGAGCAGCGTGCGGAGCCGGTCCTTGTCGGCGGCCAGCAGCCGGTAGGCCTCGGTGAATCCGGCTTCCAGCGCGCCGAGGTGGTCGGCCAGTCGCAGCGGCTGCCCGGCGGGGACCGGACGGCTGCCGGGCGCTTCGACGGGCAACCTCCGGTACTCCAGGCGCAGTTCGTCCGTTCCCTGGCCGACGAGGACGGGGGCGGGCCGGGGCGGGAGGCTGGCCGGGTCCCAGCCGAGGGCGGAGAGGTCGGTGCCGCCGTTGCCCTCGTCCCACATGCGTTCGGGGAGCAGGCCGGAGCGCAGGACCGAGTGCCGGGCCCGGTGGCGGGCGAGCCGCTCGGACTCGGAGAGGTCCTTGGCGGGCTCGTGCAGGTCGGGGTGGAGGAGTGCCTCCAGGTCGATGAGGACGGGCTGGTCGCGGACGGCGAGCAGGTTCTGGGCGTGGCAGTCGACCGCGTCCAGGACGTACATCAGCGCCGCGAGGGTTCCGGCCCGGTGGTAGAAGTCGCTCAACTCGGCTTCGTCACGGGCCGGTTCCGCGGTGACGTGGGCGACCCAGCCGTAGCCGTCGCCGGGCAGGTGGGCGAGGTCACGCAGGGGCAGCCGCAGCCGGGGGTTGAGCCAGTGCAGGAGTTGCTGGAAGTGCGTCTCGGCGCCGAACGGGCGCGGCTTGTGGACGATCCGGACGCCGTGCTCGAAGCGCAGCGAGCCGACCGTGGCGCCGCCCCGGTGCGGGTCGCCGAGACCGGTGGTGAGTTCGGCGAGCCGGCCGAGCGGGCGGCCGTCCGCGAAGGTGGCGGTGAGGGCGGGCAGATCGGCGGCGAGCCGGCGGAACAGGGTGAGGGTGGTGTCCGTCCACTGCTCGGCGGCGGTGACGAGGCGGAACGCCAGGACCGGGTACTCGGCGAGGAGGTGCAGTGCCCGCTCGGGGCGGGTGAGCCGGTCCAGGAAGTCGCGGTAGCGCAGCTCGGGGGTCTCGCCGGTCGACTCGCCGGTGAGGCGGGCGACATGGAGCTCGGTGATGACGGTCCGGGTGGCCATCCCGTGGACGGTCGCGGTGAGCGCGGGAAGGGCGAGCGCGGTCAGGTCCTCGGGGGTGCCGAGCGCGGGGGCGTCCAGCGCGGCGATCCCGGCGCACAGCCGGTCGCGGGCGTCGGCGAGCAGCGGTGCGACGAGCCGGGCGAAGGCGTGTTCCTCGGGAACGGCCAGGGCGGGCGGTACGGCCGGGGCGGGCGGTACGGCCGGGGCGGCTTGGCCCTCCGGAGCGGCCGCGGGGGCGTGGCGGTGGAACGCGGCGGCGAGGCGCTCGGCCCACGGGGGCACCCCGAGGCGGTCGGCGAGCGCGTCCGGATGCTCGGCGAGGAGGGCGCGCAGGGCCTCCGGGTCGAGGCCGTCGGCGGCGAGGCGACTCTCGAACCAGCCGTCCCGGTCGAACGGCGCCTGGGCCCGCCAGCGGTCCAGCTTCCGGCCGGCCCGTTCGACGGCCTCCTGTTCGAGGGCGCCGCCCTCCGGCACCGGGCCGCGGGCGGACAGCGGGACGGCTCGGGCGGCAGCCCGGAGGAGTTCGGACGCGTCGGCCACGGGGCGGTGCTGCCTCTCTGCTCTGGGCTGGGCTGCCCGGCACTGCATTGCGCTGTGCTGTGCTGCGTTGCGTTGCACAGCGCTGTTGGACGGCCGCCTCCGAAGGGTGCGGCACGGACCGACGCGGACCGCCGGTAGGACCGGCGGCCGCGTCGGCTCCGGTGTCAGAAGCTGCAGACGTGCCCGCAGCTCGACCAGCCGCCGCAGGTGCTCGCCTGCACGGCCGCGGTCACGTAGAGCTCGTCCGTCGGCTCGCCGGCCGGGTGGACCTGGTGGCCCTGACCGAGGGTGAGCCGGAAGTCCTCGTCCTTGAGCGCGCGAACCTGCTCAGCCGTGGGCTGCATGGTGCCTCCTCCAAGCGTTCGGTCTGGCACGGGTGTGCCGGGTCGGGATCCTGACAGCGGCCCACCCGTCACACCAGGGCTCGCGCATCACCGGTTCCGATTTCGGCCAGGATCGAAATAGCGTCCGCCCGGCGCCCTCCTCCCCGTTCCCCCAGGCCACGTCCGGCCCGTTCGCGCGACTCGGCCCCACAGACCCCCGCACACCTGTCCGAAAGCCGGACGGCTGCCACGGGGTGAACCCCGGCTGAGGTTTGAACGCCGCCCTCCTGTGGCACCGCCCTGCACCCAGGGTGACGATGGAGGCCCGGCCACCCGCCAGTCCCGGCCCGATCGGAGTGCGATGAGCGAGCAGCACAACGCCGTCCTGCTGACCTTCCCCGATGCCGCCGACTGGCGCCCGGCCTTCGAGGAGGCGCAGCACCTGCCGGGCCTGCGGGTGGCCGCCGCGCTGGAGCGCAGCACCGACGGGGTGCTCGACATCAAGGACACCTTCACCCGGGGCGCGGGCGTCGCCACCGTCGGCTCGGGCCTGCTGGGCGGGCTGGTCGGGCTGCTCGCCGGGCCGGTCGGCATGCTGCTGGGCTTCGCGGCGGGCGCGGCCCTCGGGAACGCGGCGGAGGAGCGGTACGCGTCCGAGGCCGGCGCCGCGCTGATCGTGCTCTCGACCCGGGTGCCGGACGGTGGCGCGCTGGTCGTCCTGGAGATGCGGGAGGCCTCGCCCGGCCCGGCCGACGACCTGGCCGCCCGGCACGGGGCGACGGTCGAGCGGATCGACGCGCACACGTTCACCGAGCAGGTCCGGGCGGCGGAGAAGAAGGCCGGGGAGCAGCGGGCTGCGGAGCATTCGAAGGAGCACCAGCCCACGGCACAGGGGCCCGCCGACGGGCCCGCCGAGGGGCCCGGCAAGGCCTGACCGCGCCGTCCGGCGCGCGCCGCCCGCCGCCACCCGGGCCTCCCGCGACCGCCGTCACTCCGCCCGCAGGGCGTCCACCGTCCTCGCCCGGGCCGCCCGGACGGCCGGGAGCAGCGCGCCGAGCACCGCGATCAGCACGCCGCCCAGTCCGAGCAACGCCAGCAGCGGGGTGGAGAGGACGTCCAGCGCCGAGGCCGGGAAGTTCAGCCCGGCGGAGTGGCCCATGGCCGGCACCGTGACCCGGTGCAGCAGAAGGCCGACGGGCAGGCCGAGCGCGCCGCCGACGGCGCCGACCAGGACCACCGAGGCGAGCACCGCGGCCACCGTCTGCGCCGGGGTCATGCCGATCGCCTTGGTGACACCCGTGTCCCGTCGGCGTTCCCTGATCTCCAGGACGACGGTGTTGAACACCCCGAGTCCGGCGACCGCCACCAGTAGCGCGGTCAGCGTGGCGGTGAGGGACCGCATCGCGAGGATCACGTCGCTGGAGCCGTGCGGCGCGTCGGCCTCGGCGGTCATGTGGGCGGGGGCGAGTGCGGCGCTGACGGCGGTGGCGAAGGCGGCGCGGTCGGTGCCGGGCTTGAGGCCGACGAACCAGACGGCCGGCGCGGGAGCCGTTCCGGGCGGGAAGGTGGCGGCGTCGGTGAACAGTTCGTCGGTCTGCGCGTGGGGGTCGAAGACCTCGCCGACGATCCGGACGGTGACGGCCCGTCCGTGGGTCGTGAAGGTCACCCGGTCGCCGAGCTTCGCCGAGGCCTCGGTCAGGAAGGTGGCGGGTGCGACGGCCTCTCCCGGCCCCCGGTACCAGCGGCCGGACACCATCCGGTAGCCGGCCCGGCTGCTGTCGCCGGTGAAGGCGGTCACCGTGGTGTCGCCGGCGACGCCGGGCACGGTGACGTCCTCGACGCCGGTGCCGTAGTAGGACGCGGTGCCGGGCTGGGCGGCCAGCGCCGCCGTGACGACGGCCAGGTCGGCCGCGACCGGCCCGGGCACCGGGGCCGGCCGGCCCGCGGCCGGCGCGTCGGGCCGTTGGGGGTGCACCAGGACGTCGGCGACGTCGTGGTTCTTCGCTTCCTGCACCCAGGCCATCGTGCCGCCCATACCGACGGCGAACACCGCCGCCGCCGTGCCGAACAGCACCGCCGCGAGCGTCCCGGCGGCCCGGGCCGGGCGGGCGAAGGGCTGGGCGAGGCCGAGGCTCAGCGGCCGGGGCAGCGGCAGCCGGGCGGCCAGCGCGGCGGCGCGTCGTGCGACGGCGTCCCGCCGGGTGCCGCCCGTCGTCCGGCCGACGGCGAGCGCATCCACCGTGCGCAGCCGTCCGGCACGGGCGGCGGCGGCCCAGGCGGTCAGCGCGACGGCGGCGAGGGTGCCGCCCGCCACCGCGACGTCGACCCAGGGCGCGATGCCGGAGGTGGTGGTGCCGTAGAGCTGCCCGGTGGTGGCGAGCACCGGGACGGTCAGCAGGTTGCCGACGACCACGCCGAGCAGGGTGCCGGCGGCGGCCGGGACCAGGGCCTGGGCGACGTACGCCCGCACCACCTGGGCGGGGGTGCAGCCGAGGGCCTTGAGGACGCCGATCCGCCGGGTCGCGGTGCCGACGGCGCCGGCCACCACGTTGCCCGCCACCAGGACGGACATCGCCAGGCCGAGCAGGCCGAAGGCGACCATGAACGGCAGGAACAGCGCGGTGTTGCGGTCGGAGCCCTGTCTGGCGGTGAGCCAGGACTGCGCGCCGGTGAGCGAGCCGGCGGGCGCGGCGGCGGCCACGGCGGCGCGGTCGGCGGCCACCTCGTCGGCGGTGCCGGCCCGGGCGAAGCGGTAGAGCAGCGCGTAGCCGGGGGTGTCGCCGGGCGCGGTGAGGGCGGCGACGGCGTCCGGGGTCACCCAGGCGTCGGAGGTGCGGCTGACGGACCGGGCGAGGCCGACGACCTTGAGCACCGGTGCTCCCGGCAGGCCGGGCAGGCGCAGCGTGCCGCCGATGTCCGCCTGCTGGTTCCGGTACCCGGTGTCGATCACCACTTCGTCCGGCTGCTCGGGCCACCTGCCCTGCAGGAGGTCGACGTCGTCGACGTCGGCGGCGGCCGGGACGCGGCCGGTGACGGTCATCGGCGCCATGGTCAGGCCGGGCGGGACGCCCGCGTCCGTTCCCGGGCCGGGTTCGGGGTCGACGGTGACGGTGCGGAACGGCCCGGCGGCGGCCGTCACCCCGGCGGCGTGCACGGCGGCGGCGAGCTGCCCGGCGTCCGTCCTGGTGCCGTCGAAGCGCGCGGTGAGGTGGGCGCCGTGCTGACGGTCGAAGGCCCGGTCGAAGGGGGCCTGGGAGGCGACCAGCAGCGAGCCGCCGAGGACCGAGCAGGTGGTCGCCACCATCGCGGCCAGCCCGACCGCGACCGACTGGGTCCGGCGCCTGCGGACCCCGGCGCGCACGACCCGTCCGAGCGCGGTCACGCCGCGACCTCCGAGTCCGCCTCGACCCGGCCGTCGCGCATCCGGACCGTGCGGGTCGCGCAGTCCTCGGCCAGGCTCAGGTCGTGGGTGACGAGCAGGACGGTCTGGCCCTCCTCGTGCAGGTCCCGGAACAGCTCCTTGACGTCCTCGCCCGAGGCCGAGTCCAGCGCACCGGTCGGCTCGTCGGCGAGCAGCAGCGTCGGCCGGTTCATCAACGCCCTGGCCACCGCGACGCGTTGGCGCTCACCGCCGGAGAGCCGGCCCGGGTGGGCGCGGGCGTGCCGGTCGATCCCGAGCGACTCCAGCAGTTCGCCGGCCCGGCGCCGGGCCTCGGTGCGCGGCACGCCGGCCAGTTCACCGGCGAGCACCACGTTGTCGGCGACGGTGAGGTCGTCCAGCAGGTTGAAGAACTGGAACACCATGCCGATGGTGGCGCGCCGGTAGCGGGCCGAGGCCGCCTCGCCCAGCCGGTCGACGCGGACCCCGGCCACGGTGACCGTCCCGGCGCTCGGCCGGTCCAGTCCGGCCACCAGGTTCAGCAGCGTGGACTTCCCGCTCCCGGACGGCCCGAGCACGGCCACCGACTCCCCCGCCCGCACGCTCAGCGTGACTCCGTCCAGCGCCGCCCGGGCCCCCGCGTAGTGGCGGCTCACCCCGTTCAGCTCGATCACCGGGCCGCCGCCCGGCCCCGGTCCTGTCACTCCTCGGACGCCGCTCATCCCCGCTCCTTCGCACGTTCCGCCTGGTGGTCGGCACGACGGTACGGACGGGCGGCGCCCGGTGGCGTCCGCCGCCCGCGGCAACTCCCGTACCGCGCCCGGCGGACCGGACGCGGCGTCATCCTTGCGACGTAGTCGGCGGATGTACCGGTCACCGCCGCCCGCGGGGCTGTGCCGGGCGGCCCGCGGCCCGCACAATGTCCCGGTGATCAACCATCCGACGGTGCGGCGGCTGCGCGCGGCGCTCCGCCCGGCCGACGGCCCGGGCGACGCCCCGCCGCCCCGGCCGACCCGGCGCGGCCAGGCCTTCGACGTCGCCCTGGCCCTCTTTCTCGCCGTCAGCAGCGGTCGCTACGCCACCATCGCGGACAATCCGCAGGTGACCACGGTGACCGGGCTGTTGCTGCTGGTCCCGCTGGTGCCGCTGCCTCTGGTGCTGCGCCGCCGCCACCCGCTGGCGGTGCTCTGGACGGTGCTGCCGGCCGCGCTGCTGGTCCGTCACCAGTCACAGGACATCGCGTACTCGGCGGGCGTGGCGGTGATCGTCGCCGCGTACAGCGTGGCCGCGTACGGGCGCCGTCCGGCGGCCGTGCTGCTCAGCCTCCCGGCCGCGACCGCCGCGCTGGTGCTGCTCTTCGCCGAGGCCAAGCTGCCGCACTTTCCCAACGGGGTGATCGCCGCCCTGGTGCTGGTGCCGGTGTTCGCGGTCGCCTACGAACTGCGGATGTGGCGCCGACGGGTGGACGAGGGGCGAGAACGGCTCTCCGCGCTGGAGCGCGCGCAGCTGGCCGCGCTGCGGCGCGCGGTGGAGCTGGAACGGGCGCGCATCGCGCGGGAGCTGCACGACGTCGTCACCCACAACGTGAGCATGATGACGATCCAGGCCGGGGCCGCCCGCAAGATCCTGGACACCGCCCCGGACAAGGCCCGCGAGGCGATGGCCGCGGTGGAGTCCGGCGGGCGTGCGGCGATGACCGAACTGCGGCACGTGATGGGCCTGTTGACCATCGATTCGGAGACCGGCGGGGACCCTGCCGCCGAGGCCGACCTCAGCCCCCAGCCCGGCCTCGGCCGGCTGGACGCACTGGTCGAGGGCGTCCGCCGGGCCGGGCTGCCCGTCGAGCTCGCCGTCCGCGGCGAGCACCGGTCCGTACCGCCCGGGGTCGAACTGGCCGCCTACCGGGTCGTCCAGGAGGCCCTGACCAACACCGTCAAGCACGCGGGCGGCGCCGCCGCCGCGGTGACCGTCGAGTACGCCCCCGGCCGGCTGACGGTGGACGTCACCGACACCGGCGGCCGCCCCACCGGCGCCGCCGCCACCGGCAACGGGCGCGGCCTGCTCGGCCTGCGCGAACGCCTCGCCGTCTACGGCGGCACCCTGCAGACCGGCCCCCGGCCGCGCGGCGGCTACCGCGTCACGGCCCTGATCCCGTTGGAGAGTCCATGAACGCGCAGCCGATCCGAGTGGCGGTCGCCGACGACCAGGCCCTGGTCCGCACCGGCTTCCGCCTGATCCTGGAGTCGGAGGGGATCGAGGTCGTCGCCGAGGCCGAGGACGGCGAGCAGGCCGTCTCCGCCGTCCGCCGGACCAGACCGGACGTCGTCCTGATGGACATCCGGATGCCCGTCCTGGACGGACTGGAGGCCACCCGCCGGATCCTCGCCGCCCCGTCCGAGCAGCCGCCGCGGATCATCATGCTGACCACCTTCGACCTCGACCACTACGTGTACGCGGCCATGGCCGCCGGGGCGAGCGGCTTCCTGCTCAAGGACGTCACCCCGGAACACCTGGCGGCCGCGGTCCGGCTGGTCCGCACCGGGGACGCGCTGCTCGCCCCCGCCATCACCCGCCGCCTGGTCGAGCGCTTCGCCCGCCCGGACGCCCCGACCGCCGCCGCGCCGCACCGGGAGCTGGGCACGCTCACCCCGCGCGAACTGGAGGTGATGGGGCTGCTCGCCCGCGGCCTCAGCAACGCCGAACTCGCCGCCCGGCTGCAGCTGTCCGAGGCGACGGTGAAGACGCACGTGGCCCGGATCCTCGGCAAGCTGGGCCTGCGGGACCGGGCCCAGGTGGTGGTCGCGGCGTACGAGACCGGGCTGGTCAGCGTGGGGTCGGTGCCCGAGCTGCCGTAGCGGCCGGGGCCGGGCGTGGGTCCGGGCCGGGGCCACGACGGGCCGGTCCCGTCGGCCGACCGTCGGCCGGGGCCGGGGCCGGGGCCACGACGGGCGGGAGCCCGGGGGTCGACCGCCCCCGGGCTCCCGCCGTCACCGCCGTGCGGGGATCAGGCGAGGTCGAAGCGGTCCGCGTTCATGACCTTGACCCAGGCCGCGACGAAGTCCGTCACGAACTTCTCCTTGGCGTCGTCGCTCGCGTACACCTCGGCGACGGCCCGCAGTTCGGCGTTCGAGCCGAAGACCAGGTCGGCCCGGGTGCCGCTCCAGGTGACCTTGCCCGAGGCGTCCCGCGCCTCGAAGGTGTTCGAGTCCCCCGAGGTGGCGGTCCAACGGGTGTCCAGGTCCAGCAGGTTGACGAAGAAGTCGTTCGTCAGCACGCCGGGGGTCGCGGTCAGGACACCGTGCGCGGACCGGCCGTGGTTGGCGCCCAGCACCCGCAGGCCGCCGACCAGTACGGTCAGTTCGGGGGCGCTCAGGCCCAGCAGGTTCGCCTTGTCGAGCAGCAGGTGCTCGGCCGGCAGCCGGTTGCCCTTGCCCACCCAGTTGCGGAAGCCGTCGGCCTTGGGCTCCAGCGCGGCGAAGGTCTCGGTGTCCGTCAGCTCCTGCGGCACGTCCACCCGGCCCGCCGCGAACGGCACCTCGACGGCGAGGCCCGCGGCCTTGGCCGCCTGCTCGACGCCGACGCCGCCGGCCAGCACCACCAGGTCGGCCAGCGAGACCTGCTTCCCGCCGCCCGCCTGCGCGTTGAACTCGCGCTGCACGCCCTCCAGGGCGCTCAGCACCGAGGCCAGCCGGTCGGGCTCGTTGACCTCCCAGCCGATCTGCGGCTGCAGCCGGATCCGGCCGCCGTTGGCGCCGCCGCGCTTGTCGCTGGAGCGGAACGAGGAGGCCGCCGCCCAGGCGGTGGAGACCAGCTCGGCCACCGACAGGCCGGTGGCGGTGATCCGCCGCTTGAGGTCGGCCACGTCCGCGACCCCGACCTGCTGGTAGTCGACCGTCGGCAGCGGGTCCTGCCAGAGCAGCTGCTCGGACGGGACCTCCGGGCCGCGGTAGCGCACGACCGGGCCCATGTCGCGGTGGGTCAGCTTGTACCAGGCGCGGGCGAAGGCGTCGGCGAACGCGTCCGGGTCCTCCAGGAAGCGCCGGGAGATCGGCTCGTAGACCGGGTCGAGGCGCAGCGACAGGTCGGTGGTGAGCATGATCGGCACGTGGCGCTTGGTCGGGTCGTGCGCGTCCGGGACGGTGCCCTCGCCGCCGCCGTCCTTCGGCTTCCACTGGTGGGCGCCGGCCGGGCTCTTGGTGAGCTCCCACTCGTAGCCGAACAGCGTCTCGAAGAAGCTGTTGTCCCAGGTGACCGGGGTGGGGGTCCAGGCGCCCTCCAGGCCGCTGGTGATGGCGTCGCCGCCGACACCGGTGCGGAAGCGGCTCTTCCAGCCGAGGCCCTGCTGCTCCATCGGCGCGTCCTCGGGGTCCGGGCCGACGTTGTCCGCCGGGCCGGCGCCGTGGGTCTTGCCGAAGGTGTGGCCGCCGGCGATCAGCGCGACGGTCTCCTCGTCGTTCATCGCCATCCGGTAGAAGGTCTCGCGGATGTCGCGGGCGGCGGCGATCGGGTCCGGGTTGCCGTTGGGGCCCTCGGGGTTGACGTAGATCAGGCCCATCTGGACGGCGGCCAGCGGGTTCTCCAGCTCGCGGTCGCCGGTGTAGCGCTCGTCGCCCAGCCAGGTGGTCTCCGGGCCCCAGTAGACGTCCTCGTCCGGCTCCCACTCGTCGACCCGGCCGCCGCCGAAGCCGAAGGTCCGGAAGCCCATGCCCTCCAGGGCGACGTTGCCGGCCAGGACGATCAGGTCGGCCCAGGACAGGCTGCGGCCGTACTTCTTCTTCACCGGCCACAGCAGCCGGCGGGCCTTGTCCAGGCTCGCGTTGTCGGGCCAGCTGTTCAGCGGGGCGAACCGCTGCTGACCGCCGCCGGCGCCGCCGCGGCCGTCGCTGATCCGGTAGGTGCCGGCACTGTGCCAGGCCATGCGGATCATGAACGGGCCGTAGTTGCCGTAGTCGGCCGGCCACCAGTCCTGCGAGGTGGTGAGCACCTCCTGGATGTCCCGCTTGACGGCCGGGAGGTCGAGCGCTTCGAAGGCCGCCGGGTAGTCGAATTCCGCTCCGAGCGGGTTGGCCACGGCGGGGTTCTTGGCAAGGATCTTGAGATTGAGCCGTTCCGGCCACCACTGGCGGTTGCCACCGCCCTGGGTGGGGTGCGGCGCGCGCCCGTGGTTCACCGGGCAGCCTTCCGCGTTCGCCCCTACGCCGGTTGCATCGTGGATGTCAGACATGGGAATCCTTCCCTCACAAGGCGGATCACGGTGTCTTCGCTGGCTGCCTTCGGCACCTGTCGGTGCTGTCCGGAGCTTCGTGCCACGTGTTGCTGCTGCGTACCACAGCAACGGGAGCCACGTGCTGTTGCTGACCAGGCTAGCGCCGGAGCCGATCCTACGATGGACGGAATCCAAGTCAAGAAAGACACCAAGCCCATATCCGATCGGGATCCGGAGGCCGCAGGATGTGTATTGGTAAACTCCGGTCTTCCCCTTGACCTGAATAGGTGAACCGATATGAGTGACCTGCTGGAGCGACTGCGCGGGCGCGGCTGGCGCCTGACCTCCCAGCGGCGTGTCGTGGCCGAGGTCCTGGACGGCGAACATGTGCACCTGACCGCGGACGAGGTGCACGCCCGGGCGGCCGAGCGCCTCCCGGAAATCTCCCGGGCGACGGTCTACAACACCCTCGGCGAGCTGGTCACGCTCGGCGAGGTCATCGAGGTCTCCACCGACGGGCGCGCCAAGCGCTACGACCCCAACGCCCACCGCCCGCACCAGCACCTGGTCTGCACCGGCTGCGGCGCCATCCGCGACGTCCACCCCCTCGGCAACCCGCTGGCCGACCTCCCGGCCGAGCAGCGCTTCGGATTCACCGTCTCCCAGGCCGAGGTCACCTACCGGGGGCTCTGCCCGGTCTGCGCGGGCTGACCGCCCGTCCCGCGCGGCCACGGGGACCCCTGACCCGCTTCCGCGACCCCAACCGGGATGCGCACGCCGTCGGGGCGCCGGGAGTTCGGCGCTCCGGATGCTCCTCCCGTACGGCGCGGGGGCGGTGACCGGCAACCTCGCCGCCGGACGGGCCACCGACCGCCGGGGACCCGACACCGTACTGACCGCCGGATACGCCGCACTGGCCGCCGCGCTCGGCGGACCGGCCCGGCTCGCCGCGGCCGCAGGGCTCCGCGGCGCCGCCGGCCGGACCGTCGGTGCTGCTCCGAGGCACCGGCAGCCGGTGCCGGACACGGTCACTGGCCCGAGGTGCCGCCTGCCGGGAGCCCGGAGACAGTGGAGGGTGGGGCCTTTCCCAGCCTGGAGGACACGTGCGTGCCGACAGACCGGACGGGATGCCGCCGCTGCACCTGCCGCGGCACACGAGGCTGCTGCTGTTCTGCGCGTTCCTGCTGCTGGTCGCCGCCGTCGTGGCCGACCTGGTGACCGGGCCCGGGACGACGCTGTCGCCCGTGCTGGCGGTGGCGCCGGTGCTGGCCGGGGCGACCACCCGCAGCGCCCGGGTACCGCTGGCGGCCGGCGGTCTGGCCGTGCTGGCCGTCGGACTGCTGGAGACCACCAACACCGAGCTGCCGACCGAGGTGCACGTCACCGCGCTGATCACCGTGCTCGCCGCGACCCTGGCCAGCGCGGCCAACGTGGTGCTGGTGGCGGCCCGCGAGCGGGAGCTGTTCCAGGTCCGCACGGTGGCCGAGGCCGCACAGCGGGCCCTGCTACGGCCCCCACCGGAGCGGATCGGACCACTGCGGGTCGCGGTGCGCTACGTCGCGGCGGCAGCCGAGGCCCGGATCGGCGGCGACCTGTACGCCGTGGTCGAGACCCGCTTCGGAGTACGGATCCTCCTCGGCGACGTCCAAGGACACGGGCTCCCCGCCGTGGAAACCGCCGCGGACGTCCTCGGAGTGTTCCGCGAAGCCGCCCGCACCGAACCCGACCCGGGCCGGCTCGCCCAGCGACTGGACGCGGCACTCACCGCCCGCCCGGACACGGACCGCTTCGCCACCGCACTCCTGCTCGACGTACCCCCGGACCGGGGCCCGGTCCGGGTCGTCAACTGCGGCCACCCACCCCCACTGCTCCGCCGCTCCGGCCGCGTCAGCGAACTGGAACCACCGTTCCCGGCACCCCCACTGGGCCTGCTCGGACTGACCGACGACCAGTACCCCACACGACACTTCGACCCCGAACCCGGCGACCTGCTGCTCCTGCACACCGACGGCGTGACCGAGGCCCGGGGCGCCGGGGGCGTCTTCTACCCGCTGGAGGAGCGCCTGCCGGGGCTGCCCGCAGGGAGCCCCGCCGACCTGCTGGACGCCCTGCTGGCAGACGTGGGGGAATGGGTCGGCGCCGTCGGCCTGACCGACGACGCGGCGCTGCTCGCGATCCGCTGGGAGCCGTGATCGGAGCCGGGAGCGGCGGCGTCGTAGAAATGAGCACCCCGGCGGCAACCGAGACATCAGTCTCGCCTTGGCTGCGAACGCACAGGATGGAGCCGTGAGTTGGAGCAGACGTACGTCCTTCTGATGACGAATGGTGAGAACCGTCGCGCCGGCTGGCAGATCTGGGCGAAGGACCTCTTGGCGCAGGAAGTGGGTCGAGGCCACGCGCGGGTCGTTTCAGAGCTGCACATCGTCCCGAGCTGGGAGCACCGCCTCTACACAGCCGATCTGCGCACGACGTCCGGCCGACGGGCCAAGGTCGGACTGCTCTTGGCCGAGCCCGAAGACCACCCGCGGATGAAGGACTTCTTTCCTGGGCTGGCGCTGCTTGCCCCGGCTTGGGACGGCGGCTACCGGGACCTGGTGAGGCGGTGCGCCGAGGTGTTCGTGCCGTACCTCGAAGCCGGTGTCCCGATGGATTGGGCACTCCACTGCGAGCGCCCCCTTCGTTCCGACTCTGCCGCGCCGGAATCATGAGGTAAGAGCCATCGGCTGCAGCCGGGGAGCACCTGTCCATCCCCAACGAACACGCAGATCTTTCAGCCCGTTCTGGAAGTTCGAGACCAGTCGCTTCGGCGGCACGGCCGAAACGAGCTCCAAACCCGGCAGGTCGGCGACGATCCGGTGGATCAAGGCCGACATCTGGATCCTCGCAAGTCGCGCTCCCACGCAGAAGTGGGGGCCGAACCCGAAGCCGACGTGGTCGTTCGGCGTGCGAGCGATGTCCAGGCGGTCCGGCTCCGGAAAAACCGCTTCGTCTCGGTTGGCGGATGCGTGGTAGACGACCACCTTGTCCCCGCCGCGGATCAGCTGCCCGGCCACCACCACGTCTCGGGTGGCGGTGCGTCGGAAGTCCAGTACCGGGGGCCAGAATCGAAGCAGCTCATCCACCGCCGTGGGCATCAGGCCCGGCTGTCGACTCAGGCGGGCGTACTCGTCGGCATGGGTGAGCAGGGAGTACAGCCCGCCGGGCAGACCGTTGCGCAGCGTCTCGTTGCCGGCGACGGCGAACAGGAAGAACATCGTCTCGAACTCGGCGGCGGTCAGGCCGGCTTCGCGCATGCGGGCGACGATGCTGCCCGGCGGTGGCTGTTCGGCGAGTGCGTGGGCGTAGGCGAACATGTCGGCGAGCGCCGTGCGGGAACGCGGGTTGAGCGGGCGGCCGTCGGGGGTGGTGAGGGCCGCGGGGCGGTGGGCGAGGGCGGCGCGGCCGAGGTCGGTGAGGTGGGACGGGTCGGCGGTGCTGGATTCGGCGTGGTCGGGGTCCTGGTATCCGATCACCCGGTTCGACCAGTCCACCAGCAGCTGCCGGTCCTGATCGGGCACGCCCAGGATCCGGGCCAGGGTCCACACCGGCAGGTCGGCGGCGATCGGCACGACGTCGGCCTCGCCCAACGGACGGATCGCGGCCACGAGTTCGGCCGCGCGCCGCTCGATGGCGACGGTCAGCTCGGCCAGCGCCCGCGGGGTGAACGCCGCGGCGACGGTGCGGCGCAGCCGGGAGTGGTCGGGCGGGTCCTGGTTGAGCATCATCGCCCGGGCGAACTCCAGGTCGGCCGGGGTGTCGAGGTCGCGGATCTGGGTCGCCCCGAGGTGCGAGGAGAACACTTCCGGTGTGCGCAGCACGTGCTTCACGTCCGCGTGCCGCAGTACCGCCCAGTAGCCGGTCCCGGCCGGCCAGTCCCCCACCGCCGGCTCCTCCACCCAGCACACCGGCGCCTCGGCCCGCAGCTCGCGGAACAGCTCGTACGGCACGCCCTCGGCGTAGGTGGCGGGTAGGAAGATCCGGTTCGCCCGCGCCTGATCGAAGCCCATGCCGACCGACCGTACGCCGTGCCCCGGCGACCTGCCAGGACGCGGGACGACGCGGCTGCGGGCTTCGGTAGCCGGGATCCCGTAGGGTCGGCCAATGGCGAAGTACTTCGACGTGCATCCAGAGTCCCCCCAGCCGCGCACGATCGGCACCGTGGCGGACAGCCTCCGGTCCGGGGCCCTCATCGCGTACCCGACCGACTCCTGTTTCGCCCTGGGCTGCCGGCTGGACAACCGCGACGGCCTCGAACGGATCCGGTCGATCCGGCGTCTCGACGAGCGCCACCACTTCACCCTGATGTGCGAGGACTTCGCGCAGCTGGGGCAGTTCGTCCAGCTCGACAACAACGTCTTCCGGGCCGTCAAGGCCGCGACGCCGGGCAGTTACACCTTCATCCTGCCCGCCACCAAGGAAGTCCCCCGCCGCCTGATGCACCCGAAGAAGAAGACGGTGGGCGTCAGGATCCCCGACCACGTCGTCACCCGGGCCCTGCTCGCCGAACTCGGCGAGCCCCTGCTCTCCAGCACCCTGGTCCTCCCCGGCGACGACGAACCGATGACCCAGGGGTGGGAGATCAAGGAACGGCTCGACCACGTGCTGGACGCCGTGGTGGACTCGGGCGACTGCGGCACGGAACCGACGACGGTCGTCGACTTCTCGGGCGGCGCACCGGAGATCGTCCGGCGCGGGGCCGGGGACCCGTCGCGCTTCGAGTGAGCGTCCGGCACCGAGCGGAGCGTCTCAGCTCCCGGCCGGGCCGGGCGGGGCGGCCGTCGCGGTCGTCACCAGGACGTCGTGCACGGTGAAGAGCTGTTCGAGCGGGCCGGATCCGTCGGTCCGGTCGATCGCCTCCTCGACGGCGCGCCGGAGGGCCGGGCCGCGCAGCCACGCGGTGAAGGCCAGGTGGGCGGCGCCCCCGCGGTCCCAGAAGGCGTTGCGGGGCCTGCCGCCGCTGTCGAGCAGGAACTCGTGCAGCCTGTCGACGGCGGTCGCCGTCGCCAGCCGCTCCCACGCCGCCAGCCGGCCGTCGGTGCCCGCCGGGTCGGCGGCGGCGAGGGCGCACAGGACGGCCTCGGCGTCCCACCACGCGGGTCCGGTCAAGACGTCCGACCAGAGCGCGTCCAGGAGTTGGCGCAGGTACGGCGCCTCCGGCCAGTCGGACCAGCCCGCCCGGGCCAGCTTGAGGCAGAACGGCTCCAGGTCGGGGAGGGTGAGCTCGCCGGCGAGGAGGAGCTGGAGGATCCGGGGCGTGAAGTACCGCAGGTCGGCCGGGGAGCCGACGGTGTTCAGCACCGATGCGGCGTACCGCGTCAGGTCCTCGGGCCCGAGCCGCTCCCGGGGCGTGCGGAGCAGGGTGTCGATCGCGACCTGCGGGGTGCAGCAGGGGCAGGCGTCGATCACGGTGGGTCGCGGCGCGGCGGCGAAGGCGTCGGGCAGGCCGTCGACGAGGTTCTGGAGTCCCATGGTGGGGTCATTCAACACGGGTCGCGGGCACGCCTCCGGGTCCGGCCGCCCTGCGCCCCCGTCCCCGCCCTGGGCGTGTTCCCGGGTCCGGGCGCGGGCGCGGGCGTGGGCGTGGGCGCGGGGCCGGGAAATTCACCCCTGTGCGGGGAATCGCAGCGATCACCGGGTGGTTGGGCCAAGGCGACGAGCCAGTACGGACATCGCGGTACTCGCAGACGAGGGGCTTCCCATGAAGATCGGCATCATCGGCGCGGGCAACATCGGCGGCAACCTGACCCGGCGGCTGACCGCGCTGGGGCACGACGTCTCGGTGGCCAATTCGCGCGGCCCGGAGACGTTGAAGGGCCTGGTCGAGGAGACCGGCGCGACGGCGGTGACGGTCCCCGAGGCGGCGCGCGGCGCCCAGGTCGTGGTCGTGACCGTCCCGCTGAAGAACGTGCCGGACCTGCCCGCCGGGCTGTTCGACGGGGCCGCCGAGGGCGTGGCCGTGATCGACACCGGCAACTACTACCCGAAGGAGCGCGACGGCCGGATCGACGCGATCGAGGACGGCGGCATCACCGAGAGCCGGTGGACGGAGCAGCACCTGGGGCACCCGGTGGTGAAGGTGTTCAACGGCACCTACGCGCAGGACCTGCTGGAGCGGCCGCTGCCGGCCGGCGACCCGGAGCGGATCGCCGTGCCGGTGGCGGGTGACGACGAGGCGGCGAAGCGGGTCGTCCGAGCGCTGGTCGACGAGCTGGGCTTCGACACGGTGGACGCGGGCGGCATCGACGACTCCTGGCGCCAGCAGCCGGCCACGCCGGTGTACGGGCTGCGCGCCGGGGTCGCGGCCGTGACCCGGGCGCTCGCGGAGGCGTCCCCGGAGCGCCCGGCGGCCCACCGGGCCTGAGCCCGGTGCCCGTGCCCCGGGGCCTGCGTTCAGGCCTTGGGGCACCAGCACCGGCACCAGCGCCGGGCGCCGGGCGCGGCCTCAGGCGAGCCGGCGCGCCCCCTCGGCCGGAACGGCGGTGAGGGTGCGCGGCTCGGCGTACCCCGCGGTGCGGAAGGCCGCGGTGACCTCGGCGGCGACGCGCCCCGCCTCGGCCGCGTCGACGAGGGCGATGACGGAGCCGCCGAAGCCGCCGCCGGTCATCCGGGCGCCGTGGGCGCCGGCGGCCAGGGCGGCTTCGACTGCGAGGTCGGTCTCCGGGCAGGACACCCGGTAGTCGTCGCGCAGCGAGGCGTGTCCGGCGGTCAGGACCGGGCCGAGCGCGGCCGGGTCCCCGGCGTCCAGGTGGGCGACGGCTTCCTCCACCCGAGCGTTCTCGGTGACGACGTGGCGCATCAACGGGCGCAGCTCTGCGGGGAGTTGTGCGAGCGCGTCGGCGAGTGCGGACGGCTGCAGGGAGCGCAGTGCGGGCAGCCCGAGCAGGGCGGCGGCCCGTTCGCAGCCGGCCCGCAGGGCCGCGTACGCGCCGTCCCCGAGGTCGTGTTTGACCCGGGTGTCCAGGACCAGCAGCGCGAGGCCCGCACCGGCGAGGTCGACCGGCACCTGGCGTGCCGTCAGGTCCCGGCTGTCCAGGAACAGCGCGGCGCCGGGGCGGCAGCACATCGAGGCCATCTGGTCCATGATCCCGCACGGCACGCCGACGAAGGCGTTCTCGGCCCGCTGGGCGAGCAGGGCGAGTTCGGGTGCGGTGAGGCCGAGCCCGTACAGGTCGGCGTAGGCGGTGGCGACGACGCATTCCAGGGCCGCCGAGGAGGAGAGTCCGGCGCCGCCGGGGACGTCGCTGTCCAGCCGGATGTCGGCGCCGCCGACCTGGTGTCCGGCCTCGCGCAGCGCCCACACCACTCCGGCGGGGTAGCCGGCCCAGCCGGGCACCGCGCCGGGCGCGAGGTCGGCGATGCGCAGTTCGGTGACCGGCCCGCGGCCCTGGGCGGACCAGAGCCGCAGCCGGCCGTCGTCACGGCGGGCCGCCCGGGCGCGGACGGTCTGCGGGAGGGCGATCGGCAGCACGAACCCGAGGTTGTAGTCGGTGTGTTCGCCGATCAGGTTCACCCGGCCGGGGGCGGCCCACTCGCCTTCGGCGGGGCGGCCGTAGAGCTCGGCGAAGGTGTTCACGGGGCGACCTCCCGCAGCCGCCGGGCCGCGTCCTCGGGGGTGACGTCGTTGACGAAGGCGTCCATGCCGGATTCCACGCCGGCCAGGTACTTGAGTTTGTCGGCGGTGCGCCGGATGGTGAACAGCTCCAGGTGCAGGGCGAGTTCGGCGCGCTGCCCGGCGGGCGCCTGGTGCCAGGCGGAGATGTACGGGGTGCGGCCGGCGGGGAAGAGCCGGTCGAAGCGGCGCAGCAACTCCAGGTAGATCGCCGGGAATTCGGCGCGCTGCGGTTCGTCGAGGGCGGTCAGGTCGGGGACCCGGCGGTGCGGGTACAGGTGCACCTCGTAGGGCCAGCGGGCGGCGAAGGGCACGAAGGCCGTCCAGTGGGTGCCGGTGAGGACGGTCCGCTCGCCGTGGGCGCGTTCGGCGGCGAGCAGGTCCTCGAAGAGGTTGCGGCCGGTGGCGGCTCGGTGGTCGGCGGCCCGGACGGCCGTCCGGGCGGTGCGCGGGGTGGTGAAGGGGAAGGCGTAGATCTGGCCGTGCGGGTGGGCGAGGGTGACGCCGATCTCGGCGCCCCGGTTCTCGAAGCAATAGACCTGTTCGACGCCCGGCAGCGCGGAGAGTTCGGCGGTGCGGTCGGTCCAGGCGTCGAGGACGAGGCGGGCCCGTTCGGGGGTGAGGTCGGCGAAGGAGGCGTCGTGGTCGGCGGTGAAGCAGACCACCTCGCAGCGGCCGGCGCCGGGGCCCGCGGTCCACAGGCCGTCGGCGTCCCGGGAGGGGGCGGCCGGCGGGCCTGCGAGCGAGGGGAAGCGGTTCTCGAAGACGGCCACCTGGTAGTCCTCGGCCGGGATCTCGCTGAGCCGCCCGTCCCGGGACGGGCAGAGCGGGCACTCCTCGGCGGGCGGCCGGTAGGTGCGGGCCTGGCGGTGGGCGGCGATGGTGACCCGGTCGCCGGTGACGGGGTCGAGCCGGACCTGGGAGCCGGGGACCTGCGGGTCCAGCGGGCGCCGGTCGACGGCGTTCCGGGGGGCGGCGGTGCCGCGGTCGTAGTAGATCAGCTGCCGACCGTCCGCGAGTCCGGTCACGGTCCTGCCGGTGGGCTGAGTCAGGGTTGTCCCCGCCATGGCCTTCTTCCTCCGAGTGAAGCCATTGGAATCAACAGAAAGCTACAATCTCAAACATTATCCACCAGCACCACTGGCCGGCCGTGGTCGAAGGAAGCCTCCCGACGGCTGACAGCGCGCGGTTGGTCTCCTCCTCGGCCGGGGTGGGCGTGGTCGGCCCCGCCCCGGGGAGAGGCCGTGGCAACTGGTCGGCGAGCTGATCGTCGCCCCGGCCCCCGGCCGGCTGCCGGCCGTCACCCAGCCCCCGGCCGTCGCCTAACGTCCGGCCGCCGTCGGGCCGTCGGCCGCCGCCTGCCCATCGGCCGCCGCCCCGCCGTCGTCCGCCGACTGACGGCCGGGCAGCGGCCACCCGCTGCTCCCCCGCACCACCAGCTCGGTCGCCAGCTCCGCCCCGGCAGCCGGCACCGCCCCGTCCCGCACCTGGCCGAGCAGCCGGTCCACCAGCGCGGCCGCGATCGCCCGCAGCGGCAGCCGGACGGAGGTCAGCGCGGGGTGCAGGTGGCGGCAGAGCGGCGTGTCGTGGAAGCCGGTGACGGCCACCCCGCCGGGCCCGACCACCAGCCCCTCCGCCCGGACCGCCTCGTACACGTCCAGCGCCAGCAGGTCGCTGCCCGCCGCGAAGGCGGTCGGCCGCTCGGGCCCGCGCAGCAGCGCCCGGACGGCGGTGACCGCCGGCCCGGACCCGCCCGGGCCCGCGGCCGCCGCCCCGGCCGTCCCCGGCTCGGGGAGCGCCACCGCGGACAGCCCCAGCCGCCGGGCCTCGGCGAGGAAGCCCGCCCGCCGGGCCGCCATCCAGGGCAGGTCCTCGGCGGTCCCGAGGTAGCCGATCCGGCGGTGGCCGAGCTCCGCGAGGTGGCGTACCACCGCGGCCGTCGCCGCGTCGTTGGCGATGTCCACCCAGTGCTGCGGCTGCCCCGGTCCGGTGCGGCCGAAGCTGACGAAGGGGACGCCGAGCCGGGCGACGTGCGCGATCCGGGCGTCCTCGGCGAGCACGTCCGCCAGCACCAGCCCGTCCACCTGACGGGCCGCCACCAGTTCGTCGATCGCGGCCGCCGGGTCGCCCGCCGGCGGGGCGGGCCGGAACAGCAGCACCCGCTGGCCCTCGGCCCCGGCCGCGTCGACCAGGGCCTCCAGGAAGCCGGCCATCAGCGGGTTGGGGTCGAGCGGGTCGTCCACCGGGGCGAGGTAGCCGAGGGTGCGCCGGGCACCGCTGCGCAGGGAACGCGCCGACTGGTCGGGCTGGTACCCGAGTTCGCGGATCGCGGCGGTGACCCGGTCCAGGGTTTCGGGGCGGACCCGCTGCGGGGCGTTGAGCGCGTTGGAGACGGTCTGCCGGGAGACCCCGGCCGCGCGGGCGACCTCCTCGATCGTGCTGGCGCCGCGGCGCGGCCGCTGCGGTCCCTCGGGCATGCGTCCCCTCCCAACTGGTACGGCGGGCCCGGCCGGGCACGGTCAGCGGCGGCGCAGGGTGAGCAGCCCGCCGCGCGGTACGGGGACCGGCTCCGACCGGTCCAGTGCGACCTCGCCCTGCCGGACGATACGCCCCCGGGCGTCCTGCACCGTCATCGCGGCCGTGCCGCTGCCGCCAGTGAGCCTGACGTCCGGGTCGGCGTCGGCGTTGGCGACCAGCAGGGTGCGCCAGTCGTCGCCGGAGGCATCCACCGGCAGTGCGGCGTAGCGGGCCACCGCGACGGTGTCGACTCCGCGCGCGGTGACCATCGGGTAGCCGAGGTCGGGGCGGACCGGGAGCAGCTCGCCGAGTTGCAGGGTGGCGGTGTGCTCGCGGAAGACGCCGAGCCAGAAGGCGATCGCCTCGCGCTGTCCGTCGTCCTGCGCGGCGAGGTCGACGGAGATCTGCGGGACGGAGAAGAGCACGTTGATCAGGTGGCAGGCGATCTGCTCCGGCGGCTCGGCCGGGTGCCACATCAGCATGTCGGCGTGGACCGGGACGGGCCCGGCGGCGAGCCGCACGTCGACGGTGCGCTGCCGGTTCTCCTGCGGGCTGAGCGGGCAGTCGGTGGCGCGGATCATCGTGACGTACGGCCACAGGCCCGGGCTGACGTACGGCTGGCGGTGTTCGATCATCGCCTCGGGGTTCGCGGCGGTGATCCGGCGGCGGATCTCGGCGAGCAGCCGCTCGACGCCCTCGTCGACGCTCGCGCAGTCCGCCTCGGGGCCGACCGCCGGGGCGTCGTCGCGGTCCCGGCCGAACCAGTCGACGAAGTCGACCTTGAGACCGTCCATGCCCCACTCCTCGACGGCGCGGGCGAGCCGGTCGGTGAGGAAGTCGCGGACCTCGGGGTAGCGGGGGTCGGCGACGATCGCGCCCATGTGGGCGGCGTCGGCGAGCGCGTGGTGGCCGATCTTCCGGTACGCGGCGCTGTCCTTGCCGATGAACGGCAGTGCGTACCAGAGCAGGTAGCGCACCCCGAGGTCGTGGACGCGCCGCACGTGGGCGGCGGTGTCGGGCAGCGAGACCGGCTCCCAGTCGCCGCAGTGGGCGTAGCCGCGGGTGCGGTCGGCGGTCATCCAGCCGTCGTCCACGATGATCACGTCCAGGCCGAGTTCCTTGCCGAGCGCGGCCTGGGTCTCGACGCCCTCGGGCGAGACGTCCTGGTGCATGGAGTACCAGGTGGAGTACGCGGGGCGGCGGGCGGCCTCGGGGATGTCGGCCGTGTGGTCGGCGCCCCACCAGGCGGTGAGGTCGGCCAGGCAGCGGGCGTAGTGCCGGCGCGAGGTGTCGATCCGGACGGTGAGGCCCTCGGGGGCCTGGGCCCAGAACCGGAACTCGCCGGTCTCCTCGACGACTCCGGCGCCGGCCAGCACGTCCGGGCGCCCGGCGGCGAAGGCGCAGAGCGCGACGTCCCCGGTGCCGACCAGTGCGGCGATCGGCGCGCCGACGGTCAGGCCGGTGCGGCGCGGGGCGCTCCAGGCGGCGGGCAGCCAGCCGGTGCCGCGCGGCTCGGGCGTCCACAGGGCGGTGGCGTCGACGCAGGGGACGCGCCATTCGATCCGGACCTCGCCGGAGTCCTCGGCGGTCACCTCCACCACCCCGTCGGCGACCTCCCGGGCCGTGGCGGCGCCGCTGACCAGCAGGTCCAGCCCCTGGGCGTGGAGCGGACGCAGGCCTCCGGTGGCGGCGGGGGCGTGCGGTTCCCAGATCTCGGTCGTGCTCTCGGTCATGCTCAGCCTTTCGTGGCGCCGGCCAGCAGGCCGGAGATGAACTGCCGCTGGAGGACCAGGAAGAGGACCATCATCGGCAGGGTGGAGAGCGCGGTGCCGGAGAGGATCGCGCCGTAGTCGGTGTTGCTCTTGTTGCCGTGCAGCGTCGCGAGGGCCACCGGAAGGGTCTGCATCTCGGGGCTGCGCAGGGCCACCAGGGGCCAGACGAACTGGTTCCAGGAGCCCAGGAAGAGGAAGATCGACAGGGCTGCCAGCACCGGTCGCATGACCGGCACGACGACGCTCCACAGCACCCGGAACTCGCCGGCGCCGTCGACCCTGGCGGCGTCCAGGAGTTCGTCCGGCAGGCTGGTCAACGACTGCCGCATCAGGAAGATGGCGAACGGCACGCAGAGGCCAGGCAGGATGAGCGCCTGGTACGTGTCGAGCAGGCCGAAGTTCATCATCATCTTGAACAGCGGCACCAGCATGACCTGTTCGGGCACCACGAGGGTGGAGAACAGGAGTGCGAAAAGCACGGTCCGGCCGCGGAAGCGGAACTTGGCGAAGGCGTAGCCGGCCAGCAGCGCCACGACGAGCGCGCCGAGCGTCTGGATCCCGGCCACCAGCAGCGAGTTGCCGACCACCCGGAGCAGTCCGATCTTGGCCTGGAGGTGGTCGAGGTTCTCGCCCAGGTGGCCGCCGGGCAGCAGTTTCGGCGGCCAGTCGAAGATCTCGGTGTCCTTGCGGGTGGAGGCGACCACCAGCCAGTAGAACGGTCCGATGGACAGTCCGGTGACCGCCGCGAGGGCGAAGGTCAGCGGCCAGCCCCGCAGTCTTTTCAGGTTCACTGGTCGCGCTCTCCCATCAGGCGCATCTGGACCGCGCCGAGCACCGACACCAGCAGGGTGAGCGCGTAGGCGATGGCGGAGGCGTAGCCGAAGTCGAAGTACCGGAAGCCGTTCTGGTACAGGTACATGGAGACGGTGAGGGTGGCGTTGTCCGGGCCGCCGCCGGTCAGCACGTAGGGCTCGTCGAAGAGTTGGAGCGTGCCGATGGTGGACAGGACGACGGTGAACAGCAGTACCGGGCGCAGCGCGGGCACGGTGATGGCGGTGAAGCGGCGGATCGGCCCGGCGCCGTCGACCATCGCGGCCTCGTAGAGCTCCTTGGGGATGCCCTGCAGACCGGCCAGGTAGATGACGGCGTTGTAGCCGGTGTAGTGCCAGGTGAGCACGAGGACGACGGACATCCGGGCCCAGAACGGATCGCCCAGCCAGTCGACGGCGGGCAGGCCGACGGCGTTCAGCGCCCAGTTGACCGCACCGTCGTCGGTGTTGAGCAGGAAGGCGAAGATCACGCCGGTGGCGACCAGGCCGGTGACGGAGGGCATGAAGACGCCGAGCCGCCACACGGCCCGACAGCGCACCACCGCCGAGTTGATGCCGACGGCCATCAGCAGGGCCAGGCCGAGCATCAGCGGGACCTGGACGACGAGGATCTCGGCGGTGTTGCGCAGGGCCGTCCAGAACAGCGGATCGTCCAGCAGACGCTGGTAGTTGGCGAGGCCGGCGCCATGGGTGGCGGCGCCCGAGCCGGTGGTGAAGGACAGCAGCAGCGAGTCGACGACCGGGTAGGCCTTGAACACGCCGAAGGTGATCAGGGCGGGGGCGAGCAGGAGGTAGGGCACGGCCCTGCGGCGGGCCCGGGCCCTGCGGTGGGACCGCCCGGCGGCGGTGACCGCCACCGGTTCGCGCAGCGCGGCGGGTCGGGTGGTGGCGGTCATGCGATGCTGCGTCCGGTCTGCTGGGCGAGCTGCTTGGCGGCGTCCTGGAGGACGGCGGCCGGGTCTCCGCCCTTGAGGAAGACCTTGGTCTGCGCGTCGCTGGCGAGCTTGAGGGCGCGGGCGTAGTCGCCGGAGTAGTTGGTGGATCCGCCGCCGTCGAGGGCCAGTTCGGTGAAGGTCTTCAGGACGGGCTGGTCACCGTAGAAGGCGCTGGGCTTGGCGTACATCGGGTCGGTGTACGCCGCGGTGAGGGCGGGGAAGACGCCGCCGGCGGTGAACATGCTGTTCACCGAGGCGGTGCGGGTGAGCGCGTACTCGACGAACTTCCAGGCGGCGCGGCGGCGCGGGCTGGAGGCGGCGACGGCGAGGTGGGTGGAGTTGACCAGCGCGGTGCGCCTGCCACCGGGGGTGACCGCCGGGGGCTTGGCGAGCCGCCAGTTGCCGCTCTGGTCGGCGAACTTCTTCTCCAGGTAGTGCGCGGCCCAGGCGGGCATCGGCGCGACGGCGATCTTGCCGGCCTTCATCAGGTTGCCCCAGCCCTGGTCACCGGGGGCGTCGGCGATCAGCCCGGCGTCCTCCAGGTGCTTGACGGTGGTCATCGCCCGGACGTCCTCGGCCGAGCCGAGGGTGATCTTCCCCTGGAGGTCGAAGTAGAAGGCTCCCTGGAGCTGCATCAGGGACTGCAGGAAGTCGAGGTCGGGGCTGGGGTTGGCGGCCTTGTTGAGGCCGATCAGGGAGACGCCGGGGTTGGCGGCCTTGAAGCGGTCGGCGACGGCGATCAGGTCGTCCCAGGTGGCGAGGGCTTCGGGGTCGATGCCCGCCTTGTCGAAGTAGTCCTTGCGGTAGAAGAAGCCGAGCGGGTTGACCTCCCAGGGCAGCGCGTAGGCGTGGCCGTCCTTGCCGGTGACGACCGGCCACAGGCCCTTGGCGAACTTGTCCTTGTGGGCGTCGGCGCCGAACTCGGAGAGGTTGGCGAGGCCCCCGGGGAACTTCTCCATGTACCCGGGCAGGTAGTCGCAGCCGATGTGCAGGACGTCGCCGAGGCCTTGGCCGCCGGCCGCCATACCGACGGTGATCTTGTCCCAGATGGCGGGTTCGCCGATGTCCTGGACGTCGACCTTGATCCCGGGGTTGTCCTGCTCGAAGGCCGGGACGACGCCGCGCAGGGCCTCGGCGGCGGTGGCCCAGGACCAGACGGTGACGGTGCCGCTGTCGGCGTCCCCGCCGGAGGCGCCGCCCGAGCCGGAGCCGCCGCCACAGGCCGCGAGGGTGCCGCCGGCGGTGAGGGCCAGCAGGCCCGCTCCGGAGGCGCGGAGCAGATCGCGTCGAGAAAGGTGTGACATTGCATTCCTTTCGGTGGGGCGGCACTGGAAGACAGAGGAAAGGGAGGGGTGGCGCTCATCCTGATGCTTGTTCGGTGTTTTGAACGTTCAAACACACAAAACAAACCAGAACCAAACAGGTTCCAACGAGCGGGTCACAGCAAACGCCCGCCCTCCCCGTGCCGTCAAGACCTGGGCACGGGAAGGACGGGCTCCGCAACCGTTCCGTTATCGACCACCGACGCCGGGCCTCGGCGACAGGGGCCCGTGCCGACGACGAGATGACGGCGCAACAGCGAGCGGCGAACTCTCCGACACCTGAACGCACATGCGCGGGAAGTCGGCCCGGCCGACTTCCCGCGCACCGTCAAGGCTTCTCAGCGGCCGACCTCCCGTGCCCGGAAGTCCTCGACCGTCTCCCGCCGGATCAGCAGCCGCGCCCGGCCGTCGCGAACCGCCACCACCGCCGGGCGGCCGACCAGGTTGTACCCGGAGGCCATCGACAGCTGGTACGCACCGGCCGCGGGCACGGCCAGCAGGTCGCCGGGGCGCAGGTCGGCGGGCAGCACCGCATCGCGTACCAGCACGTCGCCGGCCTCGCAGTGCCGGCCGACCACGTCCACCCGGGCCTCCCCCGCCTCCGAGCGGCGGCCCACCAACCGGACGCTGTACGGCGATCCGTACAGGGCCGGCCGCGGGTTGTCGCTCATCCCGCCGTCCACCGCGGCGAAGCAGCGGCCGTCGGCGCCGTGCTTGACCGACAGCACCCGGTACACCGCGACCGCCGCCGGGCCGGCGATCGCGCGGCCGGGCTCCACCACCAGGCGTGGCACCTCCAGCCCGGCCTCGGCGCAGCGCACCGCCAGCCGGTCGGTCACCCGGACGGCGAACTCGGCGACGTCCAACTCCTCGTCCCCGGGCAGGTAGCGGATGCCGTGGCCGCCGCCGAGGTCCAGTTCGGGCAGCTCCACGCCGTGCCGCTCGCGCACCTCGGCGAGCAGCCGCACCAACGTGTCCACCGCCCGCAGGTACGGCTCCGCGTCGGCGATCTGCGAGCCCAGGTGGCAGTGCAGACCGGCGAGTTCGAGTCCGGGCTGGTCGAGCACCCGGGCGATCGCGTCGGACGCGTCACCGCCCTCGATCGGGAAGCCGAACTTCTGCCCGCCGACGCCCGTGCGCACCGCCGCGTGGTGCCCGGCCGCGATCCCCGGCACGACCCGGACCAGCACCTTCTGCGGGGTGTCGGCCGCCACCAGCGCCGCCAGCCGGGCGATCTCGGCCGGCCCGTCGATGACGATCCGCCCGACCCGCAGCCGCCGGGCCAGCCGCAGCTCGTCCGGGGACTTCGCGTTGCCGTGCAGCAGGATCCGCTGCGCCGGGAAGCCCGCCGAGACCGCCAGCCACAGCTCGCCGGACGAGCAGACGTCCAGGCCCAGTCCCTCGTCGGCCACCCAGTCGGCCATCGCGCTGCACAGGAAGGCCTTGGCCGCGTACAGCACCTCGGCGTGCGGCAGCGCCCGCCGGTAGGCCCGGGCGCGGGCCCTGACCTCGCCCTCGTCCAGCACGTACAGCGGGGTGCCGAACCGCTCGGCGGCCTCGGCAAGCCCGACCCCGCCGACCAGCACGTCGGCTCCCCGGCCGGGCCGCGCCGAGGCCGGCCAGGGGCTGCCGAGTGTGTCGGCGGGGGCCGTCGCCGGGGACGGGACGGGCGGGGACGGCACGGGCGGGGCGGTGAGCTGGGTCATGGCAGCTGCTCCTACGAAGGGTCGTGCGGGGGTGGGTCGCGGTCCTCGGTTCAGTCCTCGTAGTGCATCGCGAAGCGGCAGTTCGCCGGGCGGGTGCGGAGGCGGTCGCGCTCGGCCGCCGGGCCCGGTTCCGGCGGCTCGGGCTGGTCCTGGCTTCCGGCGGCGGATACCAGGCGGATGGTGCGCTCCAGCGGCCGGTCGACGTCGATGACGAGGGTGGCGGTGGTCACGGCGGGGTCCTTTCGGGCGGTGGGCCGGACGACCGGAGACTCGGTTCGTACGGCCGGACACCTCCAGTGGAGACCCTCCGCACACCGACCGCATCCCTCCTTGACGCAGGACCTACGCCCCCGCCGCCGACCTTGACGCCCTCCTGACAGCCCCGCACCGACCGCGTCAGGGTGGTGTCAAGGACGGCTGTTCCGGCGCCAAGCCCGTGTCAAGAACGGCATGGCCCGTAGGCCGCCGGTGGTGGGCTGTCCGCCGTTCCCCGTCGCTCCCCGAACCGCCGCCCCACCCGACCGGGCGGCCCGGAAGGTCCCCCGAGACGATGCGCCGTTCGGCCCTCACCACCCCGGACCACACCTCCGACCAGCAGAACTGGTTCCGTCGCCCGGAGCGGCTCGCGGCCCCGGCGCCCGAACCGCCGCCGAGCCACCGGCCCACCTCACCCGGCGGCCGCCGTCGGCTCATCACCCGGAAGCAGTTGGCCGAGGCCCTGCCCGCCGCCGTCCGCAAGCTGCACCCGCGCACCATGGCGCGCAACCCGGTGATGTTGGTGGTCGAGACCGGCTCGGCGCTCACCACCATCAGCGCCGTCCTCCACCCCGGCGTCTTCGCCTGGGTGATCTCCTTCTGGCTCTGGCTGACCGTGCTGTTCGCCAATCTGGCCGAGGCCGTCGCCGAGGCCCGCGGCAAGGCCCAGGCCGAGTCGCTGCGCCGCGCCCAGGCCGGCACCACCGCGCGCCGCCTGCTGCACTGGCGGGTCGGCACCCGCGACCACCGCCACGAGACCATCCCCGCCGAGCAGTTGCTGCTGCACGACATCGTGCTGGTGCCGGCCGGCGAGGTCATCCCCCAGGACGGCGAGGTCGTCGAAGGCGTCGCCGCCGTCGACGAGTCCGCCATCACCGGGGAGTCCGCGCCCGTCATCCGTGAGTCGGGCGGCGACCGCACCGCCGTCACCGGCGGCACCCGGGTGCTCTCCGACCACCTGGTCGTCCGCGTCACCTCCCGCCCCGGGCAGAGCTTCATCGACCGGATGATCGCCCTGGTCGAGGGCGCGAACCGGCAGAAGACCCCGAACGAGATCGCGCTCAACATCCTGCTCGCCTCGCTCACCATCGTCTTCCTGCTCTCGGTGGTCTCCCTCCAGCCGATGGCCATCTACGCCGGTGCGCCCCAAACCACCATCGTGCTGGTCGCGTTGATGGTCGCGCTCATCCCGACCACCATCGGCGCCCTGCTCTCGGCGATCGGCATCGCCGGGATGGACCGTCTCGTCCAGCGCAACGTGATCGCCCTCTCCGGCCGCGCGGTGGAAGCCGCCGGGGACGTCGACGTCCTGCTGCTCGACAAGACCGGCACCATCACCCACGGCAACCGCCGGGCCGTCGCCCTGCAGCCGCTGCCCGGCGCGACCACCGAACAGCTCGCCGAGGCAGCCCAGTTGGCCTCCCTCGCGGACGAGACCCCGGAGGGCCGCTCCCTCGTCGACCTGACGAATCGTCAGTACTGGGTGCCGCCGCGCTCCCCCGGCGAACTCGGCGAACAGCAGCCCGTCCCGTTCACCGCCCACAGCCGGATGAGCGGCGTCGACCTCACCTGGCCCGACGGCACCACCTGCCTGATCCGCAAGGGCGCGGCCACCGCCGTCGCCCGCTGGGTGACCGACTCCGGCGGACACCTGCCTGTGGAGGCCGAGCCGCTGGTCGACCGGATCGCCGCGGCCGGCGGCACCCCGCTGCTGGTCGCCGTCCACGACCGGCACGGCGCCCGCGCCCTCGGGGTCGTCGAGCTCAGGGACGTGGTGAAGGAGGGCATCGCCGAACGCTTCGCCGAACTGCGCCGGATGGGCATCCGCACGGTCATGGTCACCGGCGACAACCCGCTCACCGCCAGGGCCATCGCCGAGGAGGCCGGGGTGGACGACTTCCTCGCCGAGGCCACCCCCGAGGACAAGCTCGCCCACCTGCGGCGCGAGCAGGCCGCCGGGAACATGGTCGCGATGACCGGCGACGGCACCAACGACGCCCCCGCGCTCGCCCAGGCCGACGTCGGCGTCGCGATGAACTCCGGCACCCCCGCCGCCAAGGAGGCTGGCAACATGGTCGACCTGGACTCCAACCCGGCCAAGCTCATCGACATCGTCCGGGTGGGCAAGCAACTCCTCATCACCCGCGGCGCGTTGACCACCTTCTCGATCACCAACGACGTGGCCAAGTTCTTCGCGATCATCCCCGCGATGTTCGCGAACGCCTACCCCGGCCTGCACCACCTCAACATCATGGAACTGCACAGCCCCACCTCTGCCATCGCCTCCGCGATCATCTTCAACGCCCTGATCATCGTCGCGCTGATCCCGCTCGCCCTGCGCGGCGTCCGCTACCAGCCCGCCTCCGCCACCGACCTGCTCCGGCGCAACCTGCGGGTGTACGGCCTGGGCGGACTGGTCCTGCCGTTCCTCGGCATCAAGGCCATCGACCTGCTCATCCAGTTCGTCCCGGGCCTGGGCTGAGGACCACCGCCGGGTGCGCCTGTCAGAAGGCCGTCAAGATGTTCGCGCCTGGCGTCATGGTGGTGTCAGCGCCGGTACGGAGGAGGCCGTTCCGGGGTTCACTGGAGTCATCCGAAGCGAGGAGCACCCGACCGGAGAACCCCCACCGGAGAGACGGAGGCGAACGGCCATGACCGGGACCACCCGAGTGATCGTCGGCCTGAGCGGATCACTGAGCAGCCTGGCCGCCCTGTACCACGCCGTCGGCGAGGCGGCCCGGAACGAAGCGGTTCTGGTGCCCGTCGCCGCGTGGACCGCCGGCGAGCAGGACGGGCTGCGCCCGAACTCCGAACCGGAACACGCCGCCCGGCGCCGCCTCGACATCGCCTTCGAACAGGCCTACGGCGGCTACCCCTCCGGCCTGGTCATCCACCCGGTGGTGATCAACACCGAGCCCGGGCGCGCCCTGGTCGGCGCCGTCACCGGCCCGGACGACCTGCTCGTCCTCGGTGCCGCCACGCGCCGCCGCTTCGACCGGCTGCGCCACGGCTCGGTCGCCCGCCACTGCCGCCACCGGGCCGGCTGCCGCGTGGTCGAGGTCTCGCCCTCCGCCCTGCTCACCCGCCTCGAACTCCCCGCCCGCACCGGCGCACCGCTGCCACTGCTGGCCCACTGACCCGCCGGCCTGCCGGCCCGCTGGCCCACTGACCCGGGTGTCGGCGGGCGGCCGAACGGTCCGCTCCTCCCCTTGCCTCGATCCCGCCGCCTCTGCCGGGCCGGGCCGCCCGGACGGGCGCCCGACCAGGACGGGAGCCGGCGGGATCGGCCGTTCCCGGGTGGTGACGCCGCCCGATGACCGCGGAACCGGTGGCCCGCACTCGCGGCCACCGGGACGACACCGGGCGGCACCTTGCCGTACGGCCGGATTCCACAACTTCGACACCGCTGTCGAATTTGGCATGGCCAGGCTATCCTGACCCGAGGTCCGAAGAAGAGCTCCCTGCCCCGTCGATGAACGCGCCCCGCGGCGCGCCCGACCGGAAGGAGGCGCGACCCATGAGTCCGGGATGACGTCCAACCCACAGCACACACACGCATTCTGACGGAACGTCAACACCGATACCGCGCTTCACCGCCGAGCCCGTCGGGGCGTGCCCCGGGCCGCCCGCCGCCGTTGTACGGAAGGTGAATCGCCGCGCCCGCCCGAAAGCCCCGGTCACCCTGCCGAGGAAGAGGTTCCGCATGTCGACGTCCCGGCTCCACCCGCGCCCCGGCGAGGCCGCGGCCCTGCTCACCGTGCTCGGCCTGCTCGTCCTGGAGGAGATCGCCCTCGGCATGGCCGAGGAGGAGGACCGCCCCGTCATCGGCGGCATCCTGATCGGCGCCTCCGGCGCCGGCCTCCTCGTCGTCGGCGCCGTTCTCCTCACCCGCTGGCTCGACGCCCGCCGCCCGCTCCCCCTGCCGCCACTCGGCCCCAACGGCCGCGAGTACAGCGCCCGCGCCCTCGAAGGCTTCCCGATGGAAGCCGTCCGCCCCCTGCTGCTCGGCGAGGACGCGCCCCAGCTCGGCCAGCTCTACTCCGCCTGGATGCTCGCCCGCACGGGCCGCCCCGCCGCCTGGATCGCCCGCCGCCTCGACATCCCCCTCGACGCCGCCCACCTCCTGGTCGACGCCGCCCGCTCCTCGCAACTCCGTCAACGCCGCTGACCGGGCGAGGCGTTCGCCTGCGCCACCAGGTACGGGAGCAGCCCGCGCTCCGCCAACGCCGCCCGCCAGGCGTCCCGCGCCAGGACCAACTCCCCCGGCCCGTCCGCCTCCTCGCCCGGCGCCTGCGCCGACCGGACCGCCGTACCCAGCAGCCCCAGCCCGCCGATCAGCAGGCTCACCGCCGCCGCCCCGACCGCCACCCACCCGGCACTCACCAGGGCGTGCGCCAGCACGTCCAGGTCCTCCACCAGGCCCAACAGCCAGCCCAGCAGCAGGAAGACCGCCGCCGCCACCCCGGCGACGATCGGCACGATCACCCCCAGCACCCCCCACCAGCCCGACCCGCGCCCCCGGGGCGGCGCCTCCACCGGCAGGCGCGCCACCGCGTCCGCGTCCGCCCGCAGCGTCGCGTACCGCTCGTACTCCGGCGCCGCCGCGGCCAGCACGAACTCCGCGTTCTCCCGCGCCACCCGCCGCAACCACTCCACCCCACGCGCCTCGGCCCCGCCCTCGCGCAACGCCTCGCGCACCTGCGGAGCCGCGAGCGCCCGCCCGAGCTCCGTCTCGAAGTCCGCCCGATCCTGCTGCGGCAGCCGTAGCGGCCTGTCCATGCGCGTCCCCGTCCTCCGGTCATGCAGTTCTACAGCACTGTAGAACAAGGGGGCGCATCGTAGCAGCCCTGCTCACCGGCGGACCTCCGCGGACGAGGGACCGGCCGTCGGCACGCGTGCGAGGGCGGCCCGGATGGTCTCCGCCGGATCCGGAACGGTGGCGCTCCACTCGCGCAACCGGTCGACGGTCTGCGGGGCCCCGTCGCTTCGACATCTCCGACGGCCGTGCGGACTGCGGCCGCCAGGGCGTTCCCGGACCGGCTCCGGCACGCCCCCGGGCCCGGACGAACTCCGTCACCGCACACGGCGGGACGCCCTCCGGCAGATCACCGGTGGGCGCCCCGGTCCCGGACTCCCCGGGAGGCTGACGGCCACGGCCCGTGCCCCCGGATCCGGGGGCACGGGCGCAGGGTCCGTCCTCAGCTCGTGGGCTCGGGCGTCGGCGTGGCCGCGGGAGCGTCCGCGGTGACGAGGGTGACGCGCCTGGCGTCCGCCGCCGCCGGCGGGGTGGCGCCGATGTTGGAGACGGTGGCGGTGAGGACGGCGTCGACGTCGGGGATCCAGTTGAAGGTCTTGGACTGGACGACGATCTGGCGCTGCTGCGGCGTGCCGTCGCAGATGACGTCCGCCTCGGCCGTCCGGCTGGAGCCGAAGGCGATCGAGGAGGAGTCCTGCGGGTCCTTCTGCTCGACGGAGACGGTGAGCGACCGGGCCTCGGCGCCGACGGAGCAGACGTATCCGACGTCGACCCGGACCTTCCCGGGCAGTTTCGCGTCGATGGTGGCGTCACCGAGGGTGACGGTGGTGATGGCGGGTGCCGGGTCGGCGGCCTGGGCGGGGGCGGCGAGGCCGGTGAGGGCCGCGGTCACGGCCGTCAGGATGATCCAGCGTTGCACTGCAACCTCCCTGTGCTGAGGACGGGTTGCGGCCGACGCTAACCGCCCGGCCGGACCACCGCGCGCCGAGGCCGTCCGGTCGTCATACCAACAGCCCAGCGCCTTTGCCACAGCCGCCGCACCGCCCCGCCGCCGCACCGCCACGCCGCCGCAGCCGCCTCACCGCCGCCGGAGCCACACCGCCCAGGTCAGCACCGAGCAGAGCACGTACGCCCCGAGGAACCCGAAGTACGCCGCGTCCCCGTTGTGGCTGGCGAGGAAGGACTGCCGGAACGCCAGGTTCACCAGCACCCCGCCGAAGGCCCCGATCGCCCCGGCGAGCCCGATCAGGGCGGCGGATCGGCGCCGGGCCTCGGTCTCGGCGGCCGCCGGGTCGGCGCCGGCCGCGACCGCCGTGCGGGCGACGGCCTGGTAGTGCGCCGGGATCATCTTGTACGTCGAACCGTTGCCGATCCCGCTGAGCATGAACAGCGCGACGAACCCGGCCAGGAACAGCGGCAGCGAGCCCGCCCGCGACGCGGCGAGCACCACCCCCGTCCCGGCCCCCATGGCGAGGAAGGTGCACAGCGTGACGACCGCCCCGCCGTACCGGTCCGCGAGCCGCCCGCCGACGGGCCGCAGCAGCGAGCCGAGCAGCGGCCCGAGGAAGGTGAGCGCGGCCGCCTTGACCGGGGTGTCGAAGCGCTCGTGGAACTGCACCTGCAGCACCTGCCCGAAGGCGAAGCCGAAGCCGATGAACGAGCCGAAGGTCCCGATGTACAGCGTGGAGACGGCCCAGCCGTACGGGTCGCGGGCGACCTCGCGCAGTGCCCGGCCCTCACCGGACGAACCGGCCTGCGCCGGCGCCAGGTTGTCCATCCGCCACCACGCCCCGGCCGCCGCGAGCACGATCAGCGGGAGATAGATCAGCGGCAGCAGCCGGGGGTGGGCCGCGCCGGCGGTGGCCAGGACGAGCAGCCCGAGCAGTTGCACGGCCGGCACCCCGAGGTTGCCGCCGCCCGCGTTGACGCCGAGTGCCCAGCCCTTCAGCCGGTGCGGGTAGAAGGCGTTGATGTTGGCCATCGAGGAGGCGAAGTTGCCGCCGCCGACCCCGGCGACGCAGGCGACGGCGAGCAGTGTGCCGTACCGGACGCCCGGTTCCAGCACCAGGGCGGCGAGCGTGGTGGGGACGAGCAGCAGCAGGGCGCTGATCACCGTCCAGGTGCGTCCGCCGAAGCGTGCGACGGCGAAGGTGTACGGCAGCCGCAGCAGCGCGCCGAGCGCGGTGGGGAGGGCGGTGAGGGTGAACTTCCCGGCGGTGTCGATGTGGTACTCGGGTCCGAGGAAGAGGACGAGGACCGACCAGAGGCTCCACACCGAGAAGCCGATGTGTTCGGAGAGCACCGAGAACACCAGGTTGCGGCGGGCGATCCGGGCGCCGGCGCGCTCCCAGAACTCCTCGTCCTCCGGGTCCCAGTCGGCCGGCGGGGCGGGCTTTCTCGCGTCCAGGACGGTGGTCATCGCGCACCCCCGGTCGCGGCCACCCGCACCGGCCAGCGCCGCAGGACGGCGGGCGTGCCGTCGGGGGCGGTGTCCTCGTCCAGGCAGCGCCCGTCGGTGAGGTCGTACACCTGCTTGTACATCGGCGAGATGAGCGTGGGCCTGTCGCCGCGGCTGCCGAGCAGGCCCCGGGAGAGGACCGGGGCGCCGCTGAACGGGTCGAGGTTGTCGACGGCGTAGAGCGTTCCGGCGCGGTCACGGAAGAGGGCGACCTGACCGGCCGCCGGGAGCAGTACGGCGACGCCGCGGCCGGGTTGCAGGTCGGCGAGGGCGCAGACGGTCCGCCAGCCGGTCCCGTCGTGGATTTGTACGGTCACGGGGTGAGCACCTCCAGTCGGGCCCCGGCGACGAGCACCGGGGAGTCGAGGGTGTGGCCGGCCTCGCCGGGGCGGGCGGGCCGGATCTGGCCGCGTTCGGGGACGAAGGTCACGGCGGGGTCGGGGGTGCCGGGGGCGTTGACGAAGGAGGCGAAGCGCCGCATCCGCTCGGGGTCGGCCAGGGTCTCGGCCCATTCGTCCCGGTAGCCGCCGATGTGACGGCTCATCAGTTCGTCCAGTTCGGCGGCGATGCCGAGCGCGTCGTCGAGCACGACGGCCCGCAGGTGGTCCAGGCCGCCTTCCAGCCGTTCCAGCCAGACCGAGGTGCGTTCCAACCGGTCGGCGGTACGGATGTAGAACATCAGGTAGCGGTCGATGGTGCGGATGAGCGTGTCGCGGTCGAGGTCGGCGGCGAGGAGGTCGGCGTGGCGCGGGGTCATGCCGCCGTTGCCGCCGACGTAGAGGTTCCAGCCGGCCGAGGTGGCGATGACGCCGAAGTCCTTGCTCTGCGCCTCCGCACATTCGCGGGCGCAGCCGGAGACGGCGGCCTTGAGCTTGTGCGGGGAGCGCAGGCCCCGGTACCGCAGTTCGAGTTCGATGGCGAGGGTGGTGGAGTCCTGGACGCCGAAGCGGCACCAGGTCTCGCCGACGCAGGACTTCACGGTGCGCAGCGACTTGCCGTAGGCGTGTCCGGACTCGAAGCCGGCGTCGACCAGCCTGCGCCAGATGACCGGGAGCTGGTCGACGGTGGCGCCGAACATGTCGATCCGCTGACCGCCGGTGATCTTGGTGTAGAGGCCGTGGTCGCGGGCGATCTCGCCGATCGTGATCAGGCCCTCGGGGGTGATCTCGCCGCCGGGCACCCGGGGGACGACCGAGTACGAGCCGTTGCGCTGCAGGTTGGCGAGGAAGTGGTCGTTGGAGTCCTGGAGGGTGCCCTGCTCGCCGTCCAGGATGTGGCCGTTGCCGAGGCTGGCGAGGATGGAGGCGACGGTGGGCTTGCAGATCTCGCAGCCTTCGCCGCCGCTGCCGTGCCCTGCGAGCAGTTCGGAGAAGCCGGCCACCCCGGTGACCCGGACGATCTCGTACAACTCGGCCCGGGTGTGGGCGAAGTGCTCGCACAGGCCCTTGACGGTGCTGACCCCGGCAGCCTCCAGCTCCTCGGTGACGACGGTGCCGAGCTGCTTGAGGCAGCTGCCGCAGCCGGTGCCGGCCCGGGTGCACTTCTTGACGGCGGCGACGCTGTCGGCGCCCTGCTCGCGGACGGCGGCGCGCACCGCGCCCTGGGTGACGTTGTGGCAGGAGCAGAGCACCGCGTCGTCGGGCAGCGCGACCGCTGTGGCGGAGGCGAACCCGGCGGGCAGGACGAGCTGTTCGGGGGCGACGGTGAGCGGTTTGCCGGCGACGGCGAGCGGGCGCAGGGCGCCGTAGCCCTCGGTGTCGCCGACCAGGACGCCGCCGAGCAGTGCGCCGTCGGTGCCGATGACGAGCTTGCGGTAGACGCCGCTGCGGCTGTCGCTGTAGAGCACGTCGAGGGCGCCCTCGGCGGTGCCGTGCGGGTCCCCGAAGCTGGCGACGTCCACGCCGAGCAGCTTGAGCTTGGTGGAGGTGTCCGCGCCGACGAAGCCCTCGCCCGCGGGGCCGCCGCCCTCGCGGTCGAACGCGGCGAGGGTGCGCGCCGCCGTCTCGGCCATCTGGTAGCCGGGGGCGACCAGGCCGTAGACCCGGCCGTCGACGGCCTGGGCGCACTCGCCGACGGCGAGGATCACCGGGTCCTCGGTGCGGCAGTGCGCGTCGACCACGACGCCGCCGCGCGGGCCGACCGGCAGTCCGCAGTCCCGGGCGAGCTGGTCGCGGGCGCGCACGCCGGCCGAGAACACCACCAGTTCGGCGGGCAGTTCGCGGCCGTCGGAGAGGGCGAGGCCGCGGACCCGGCCGTCCGGGCCGGTGAGGACTCCGGCGGCGCCGGCGCCGGTGTGGACGGTGACGCCGAGGTCCTCGATCTTTCGGCGCAGTGCGGCGCCGCCGCCGTCGTCCACCTGGACGGCCATCAGCCGGGGCGCGAACTCGACGACGTGGGTGTCCAGTCCGCCGGCCCGCAGCGCGCCGGCCGCCTCCAGCCCGAGCAGGCCGCCACCGACGACGACGCCCGTCCCGGCGGCCACGGCCCCGGCACGGATCGCGTCGACGTCCTCGATGGTGCGGTAGACGTGGCAGCCGGGGGCGTCGGTGCCGGGCACCGGCGGCACGAAGGGCACCGAGCCGGTGGCCAGCACCAGGGCGTCGTAGCGGACGCCGGCGCCGGAGCGGGTGCGTACCAGCCGCCGTTCGCGGTCGACCGCGGTGGCCGGGTCGCCCAGCCGCAGGTCGATGCCGTGCTCGGTGAGGAAGCCGGCCGGGCAGAGCCCGAGGTCGTCGGCGGTGCTGCCGGTGAACAGCGCGCTGAGGTGGACGCGGTCGTAGGCGGGCCGGGGCTCCTCGGCGAGCACGGTGACCCGCCAGCCGCGGGCGGCCGGCTGCTCGGTCCAGGCCTCCAGGAAACGCTGGCCGACCATGCCGTGGCCGACCAGGACGAGGTCCCGGACAGGGCGGTCGTCAAGGGTCATCGCGCTACTCCAGTCATGGCGGTTCCTCGGGTGAGCAGGTGCAGGGGGTGGCCGGCGAGTGCGCCGTCGTCGGCGAAGGCGCCGGCCAGCGCGTCCACGGTGGCCAGGTCGCCGAGCAGGATGGCGCCGACCAGGCGGTCGCCGCGCAGGACGAGCTTCTTGTAGCTGCCGCGGGTGGCGTCGGTGAGCCGCAGGACGTCGAGGCCCGGGTCGAGGGTCTCGTCCACGGTGCCGAAGGCCGCGTACTCCAGGCCGCCGGTACTGAGCCGGGCGCGCGGGCGGGTGCCGGGGTAGCGGGCGTCCGGTTCGGCGCCGGAGAGCCGGCGGGCGAGCACGTCGGCCTGTTCCCAGGCGGGGCCGGCCAGGCCGTGGACGGTGCCGCGGTGCTCGGCGCAGTCGCCGATCGCGGACACTCCGGGGGCGACCGCCAGGCCGTCGTCGACCAGGACGCCGGTGGCGACGGGCAGTCCGGCGGCGTGGGCGAGCGCGGTGCGCGGCCGGGTGCCGCAGGCCAGGACGACCAGGTCGCAGTCGAGCCGGTAACCGTTGGCGAGCTCGACGGCGCCGACCCTCCCCGGGCCTTCGGCCGGGGGGACCAGCGCGGCGCCGTGCACGGCGCGGGCGCGGTTGCCGGTGTAGCACTCGACCCCGAGCGTCCGCAGCCGCTCGCGCAGCACATCGGCCGCCTCCGGATCAAGCTGACGTTCGATCAGATGTGGTCCCTGGTGGACGATTTCGGTGCGGACGCCGAGCGCGGCCAGCGCCCGGGCGGCGCTCACCCCGAGGACGCCGCCGCCGATCACCACGGCCCGCCCGGCGCCGACGGCCTCCTCGGCGAGCCGGGTGCAGTCCTCCAGGGTGCGCAGCGTGTGCACGCCCTCGACCAGCCCGTGCCCGTCGGCGCGGCGCAGTCCGCGGACGGGCGGCAGCACGGGGTTGGCGCCGGTGGCGAGGACCAGTTCGTCCCAGCCCTCGACACCGCCGTCGGCGAGCCGCAACGTCCGGGCCGGCAGGTCGAGCGCGACGACCTCGCAGCCGGGCCTGGCCGTCGCCCCGCCCAGCGGCAGCGCGATCGACTCCGCGTCGTAGCGGCCGCTCAGCACCTCGGCGAGCAGCACCCGGTTGTACGGGCCGCGCGGCTCGGCGCCGTACACGGTGACCGTGCCGGGCCCGCCGAGCGCCCCGTACCGCTCGGCGAAGCGGGCGGCCGCCATGCCGCCGCCGACCACGGCGATCCTGGGGGTCATGACGTCACCTCCGGGTGTGCGCGCTCCACCCGGACGGCGCAGATCTTGAACTCCGGCATCCTCGACACCGGGTCGAGCGCCGGGTTGGTGAGGCTGTTGGCCCGGCCGGCGCCCGCCCAGTGGAAGGGCATGAAGACGGTGTCCGGCCGGATCGCGTCGGTGACCCGCGCCGGGGCGACGGCCCGGCCGCGCCGGCTGGTGACCGCGACCGGCTCGCCGTCCGCGATCCCGAGCCCTTCGGCGAGCCGCGGGTGCAGTTCGACGTAGGGGCCGGGCGCGGCCGCGTTCAGCTCGGCGACCCGCCGGGTCTGCGCGCCGCTCTGGTACTGGGAGAGCACCCGGCCGGTGGTCAGGTACAGCGGGTACGCCTCGTCCGGTTCCTCGGCGGCGGGGCGGTGGGTGACGGCGGCGAAGCGGGCCCGGCCGTCCGGGGTGGCGAAGCGGTCCAGGAAGAGCCGGGGTGTGCCGGGGTGGTCCTCGGACGGGCAGGGCCAGAACACCCCGTCCTCGGCGGCGATCCGGGCGTAGCTGACGCCCGCGTAGTCGGCGTCGCCGCCGGCCGAGGCCCGGCGCAGCTCGTCGAAGGCCCGCTCGGCCTCGGCCGGGAAGCCGTCCGGCACGCCGAGCCGGGCGGCCAGTTCGCGCAGCACCCACAGTTCGCTGCGCACGCCCTCCGGCGGGTCGACGGCGCGCCGGCGCAGGATCACCCGGCCCTCCAGGTTGGTGGTGGTGCCGTCCTCCTCGGCCCACTGGGTGACCGGCAGCACGACGTCCGCGAGCCGGGCGGTCTCGGAGAGCACCAGGTCGGCGACGACCAGCAGGTCCAGCGCGCGCAGCCGCTCGGTGACGTGCCCGGCGTCGGGCGCGGAGACCGCCGGGTTGGAGCCGGCCAGCAGCAGGGCCCGCACGCCGTCGGGGCGGCCGAGGCCGTCCAGCAGCTCGTAGGCGGACTTGCCGGGGCCGGGCAGCGCGGCCGCTTCGACGCCCCAGACCGCCGCGACGTGCGCCCGCGCCGCCGGGTCCTCGATCGAGCGGTAGCCGGGCAGCTGGTCGGCCTTCTGGCCGTGCTCGCGCCCGCCCTGGCCGTTGCCCTGGCCGGTCAGGCAGCCGTAGCCGCTGTACGGGCGGCCGGCCTTGCCGGTGGCCAGGCAGAGGTCGATCCACGCGCCGACGGTGTCGGTGCCCTTGCTCTGCTGCTCCGGGCCGCGGGCGGTGAGCACCATGCCGGTCCGCGCCTCGCCGAACAGCCGGGCGGCCTCGCGCAGCCGGTGGGCGGGGACGCCGGTGATCCGTTCCACCCGGTCCGGCCAGTGGGCCATCGCCGACTCGCGGGCCCGGTCGAAGCCGGTGGTGCGCCGCGCCACGAAGTCGTGGTCCACCCGGCCGTCCGCGATCACCAGGTGGAGCAGGCCGAGGGCGAGCGCCAGGTCCCCGCCGGGGCGCGGCTGCAGGTGCAGGTCGGCGAGTTCGGCGGTGCGGGTGCGGCGCGGGTCGACCACGATCAACGTGCCGCCGTTCTCCCGCAGTTCGCGGAAGTAGCGGACGGCGGGCGGCATCGTCTCGGCCGGGTTGGCGCCGACCAGGATCAGGCAGTCGGTGTGCGGGATGTCGGCGAGCGGGAACGGCAGTCCGCGGTCCAGGCCGAAGGCCCGCCGGTGCGCGGCCGCCGCCGAGGACATACAGAACCGGCCGTTGTAGTCGATGTTGGCGGTGCCCAGCACCACCCGGGCGAACTTGCCCAGCAGGTAGGCCTTCTCGTTGGTCAGGCCACCGCCGCCGAAGACGCCCACCGCGTCCGGCCCGTGCTCGGCCCGGGTCCGGGCCAGCCCGGCCGCGACCCGGTCCAGCGCCTCCGGCCAGCCCGCCGAACGCAGCGGCCCGCCCGGCCGGTCCCGCAGCAGCGGGCCGGTCAGCCGGACGCCCCGCGCCAGCAGCGCGGGCGCCGAACGGCCCTTGCCACAGAGCGCACCGCGGTTCACCGGGAAGTCCGGGCGTTCCAGCACCTCGACCGGAAGCACCTCGACCGGAAACACCCGGCCCGGGAGCGCCTGGGCCGGGGCGGCCCCGCCGGGTGCGCCGGGTGCGCCGGGTGCGCCGGCCGCGCCGGACGCGCCGACGCCCGGCGACAGCCGCATGCCGCACTGCAGCGAGCAGTACGGGCAGTGCGTGTCGATGGCGGCCGGCGGGGCCGCGGCGGCGTTCGGGCTGGTCAACGTCATGCCGAGAAAGCTCGCCGCCCGCTGTTTCGCGACCGGGTCGCGGATGTTGCGGGCGCGGTACACCTCGCTCACGGCCCCCGGGCGCCAGGGTGCACGGCCCGACATCTGCCGTAACCGCAGCGGCACTTTCGCTTACCGGCAGGTGACGGCCGGGCAATCCCGCCGTAACACGTGAAGCGGAGGCTGGCCGGCATGGCCCCCCTCACCCCGTCAGGACCGCTCACCGGCTTCACCGTCGGCGTCACCGCCGCACGCCGCCGCGAGGAGCTCACCGCCCTGCTCACCCGGCGCGGCGCCCAGGTGGTCGAGGCGCCGGTGCTGCGCATCCTCCCGCTCGCCGACGACCTCGCCCTGCGCGAGGCCACCGACCGCTGCCTCGCCGGCCCGCTCGACTACGTGGTGGCCACCACCGGGGTCGGCTGGCGCGGCTGGATGAGCGCGGCCGAGGGCTGGGGCCGGGGCGCGGCGCTCGCCGAGGCCTGCCGGGGCGCCGTGGTGCTCAGCCGCGGCCCCAAGGCCACCGGCGCGGTCCGGGCCAGCGGGCTGGACGAGGAGTACTCCCCCGGGACCGAGGCCACCGGCGAACTGCTGACCTGGCTGCTCGCCCGCCCGCTGACCGGGCGCCGGATCGCCGTCCAGGAACACGGGGTGCGGCTGGACGCCTTCGCGGCGGCGCTGCGCGAACGCGGCGCCGAGGTGATCTCCGTCCCGGTCTACCGCTGGGCGCCCCCGGAGGACCCGGGCGCGGTCCGACGCCTCCTCGACCAGACCGTCCGCCGCCAACTGCACGCGCTCACCTTCACCAGCGCCCCCGCGATCACCGCCCTGCTCGCCGCCGCCGAAGCCGAGGGACTGCACGGCGCGCTGGTCGACGCCCTGCGCGAGGACGTGCTGCCGGTCTGCGTCGGCACCCTGTGCGCCCGGCCGCTCACCGATCTCGGCCTGCCCGCCGTGCACCCCGAACGTGGCCGGCTCGGCTCGCTGGTCCGACTGCTCGCGGACGTCCTGCCGGGCCGCGGCAAGCGCGAAGTCGCCCTCGCGGGGCAGCTGTTGACCCTCCAGGGGAACGCCGCCATGGTCGACGGGGAGAGCCACTGGCTCAGCCCGCGCGGCGCCGCCGTCCTGCGCGCCCTCGCCGAACGCCCCGGCCGGGTGCTCAGCCGCGCCGAACTCCTGCGCGCCGCCTGGCCGGACGCCGGCGCCGACGAGCACGCCGTCGAAGCCGCCGTCGGCCGGCTCCGCGCCGCCCTCGGCCCGCACGCGACCCTGATCCGCACCGTTCCCAAGCGCGGCTACCGACTGGCGGCAGGCTGATGGCACCGGCCCTGCTCGCCGTCGCCCACGGCAGCCGAGACCCGGCGGCGGTCACCGCGACCCGCGCCCTGCTGCGCCGAGTCCGCTCCCTACGGCCCGAACTGGCCGTCCACTGCTGCTTCCTGGACCTCGCCCGCCCCACCCTCCCGGACGCGCTCGACCGACTCGCGGGCAGCCGGCCGATCCTGGTCCCGCTCCTGCTCGGCACCGGCTACCACGTCCGCGTCGACATCCCCGCCGCCCTCACCGCCGCCGGACTCCCCCACCCCCACCTCGCCCCCGCTCTCGGCCCGCACCCGCTGCTCGCCGAGGCCCTCGCCGACCGCCTCACCGAGGCCGGCGCCCCCGCGGACGCCCCGGTGGTCCTGGCCGGAGCCGGATCCTCCGACCCCGCCGCGCTCGCCGACACCGCCAGGACCGCCCGGCTGCTGGCCGCCCGCCTCGGCCGCCCGGTCACCCCCGCCCACCTGTCCGCCGCCGCACCCACCCCGCACCGGGCCGTCGCCGACCTGCGGGCCGCCGGCCACCCCCGGGTCGCCCTCGCCACCTACCTCCTCTCCCCCGGCTTCTTCGCCCGCCGCGCCGCCACCACCCCCGCCGGCTGGACCAGCGCCCCGCTGGGCGCCCACCCGGCCGTCGCCCGGCTGGTGCTGCGGCGCTACGACGAGGCGCGGGCCGCCTCAGTCCTGCCCGCCGCCGCCTGACGCTCCCCCGACGAACGCCAGCAGCCGCTCGTTGACGAGCTCCGGCCGCTCCAGGTTCAGCCCGTGCCCGGCCCGGTCGACGATCTCGGCCCGCACCCCGGGGACCAGCCTCGTGACCCGCTCCACCACCTGCCGCGGCCGCAACAGGGCACTGCGCCTGCCCACCAGGACCAGCGCGGGCACCCCGACCGAAGCCAGTTCCTCGTCCGTGAACGGCCGGGCCGGCGGACGGGAGCCCGGCTTGTAGCTGCGCATGGCGAGCATCAGCGGCGCGATCATCTCGCGCGGCGCGCCGAGCGCCGGGTTCGCCAGCAGCCGCCCCAGCGCGGGGCGCAAGCGTCGCGGGGCGAGCATCCCGAACAGGCCGGCGACCATGTGGACGTAGAACCGCGCCGGCACCTTCTCGATCCCACCCGGATCCAGGGACGCGACCGAGGCCAGCCGCCCGGGCGCGTGGATCGCCTGGTTGAGCGCCAGCCACCCGCCGTACGAGACCCCGACCAGGTGCACCCGCTCCAGCCCGAGGCCCGCGAACACCTCACCGAGCCATGCGGCGTTCTCCGCCGATCCGGCCGCGACGACGCGCTGCACGCTGCGCCCGGGGTCGTCGAGGGTGTCGACCGCGTAGACGGGGTGCCGCTCGCCGAGGGCGGCGATCTGCGGGTACCAGTTGGACGGGTGTCCGGCGTGGCCGTGCAGCAGCACGATCGGCTCGCCGGTCGTCGCGCCGTAGTGGTGGACGTGGACGCTGCCGTACCCGGTGTCGACGTCGAACTCCTGGCGCGAGTCCGGCCACAGGGTCATCGCGCGGTCGTACGCCTCGAGGAACGTCGCGCGGGCCTGCTCGCTGACGAAGTGTCCGACGCTGGTCCTGGTCATGATCCCTCCCGATTTTGATGGTATGTTTGTACCACAAAAATATTCGAAGGGAACCCGATGCCGAAGCTGGTGGACCACGAGGAACGGCGCGCCCACATCATCGACGCCCTGCTCCGCTCCGCGGCGAGCAACGGCCTCCACTCCGTCACCATGCGCTCCGTCGCGGTCGAGGCCGACGTCTCGGTCCGGCTGGTCCAGTACTACTTCGACACCAAGGAGAAGCTGCTCCTCGCCGCCATGACCCGCCTCGCCACCCGCATGGGCGAACGGGTCCGACACCGGGTACACGCCACCGGCGCCGGCACCGACCCCCGCACCATCGTCGAAGCGGTCCTCCTCGAAGCCGTCCCCACCGACGAGGAGAGCCGCGCCTTCCACCTCATCTACACCGAGTACGCCGTACTCTCCGTCACCGACCCCGCCCTCGGCGGCCGACCCTTCCTCGCCGCCCCCGACGAGATGGAAGCCTTCCTCGCCGCCCAACTGACCGCCGCCCGCGGGGCCGGCGACGCCGACCCGCACCTCGACCCCCACCAGGAGGCCGTCGTCCTCCTCGCCGTCTCCGCCGGCCTCGGCCTCAGCGTCCTCCTCGGCCAGCGCACCGCCGACCAGGCGACCACCGTCCTGCGCTACCACCTCGGCCGCGTCTTCCCCGGCCGCCCCTGACCCCGCCCGGAGGACAGTGGTGCGAGTCTGCGGTGGCCACCCGTCGGGGAGGTCGGGCAGCGCGATCGCGGCAGTGTCGATCACCCTGCGGTAGGTCGAGGTGCAGCCGTACGGTTCGGGGCCTACGAGCGCGGGGCGGAGACGTAGGCGACATCCACATCCGGGCTACTGGCACGTGAAGGGCCCGCCGCACGGTCGACGGGCCCCCAAAACGCGGCACGTTTACCGCTGGCCGGCGGCGGCCCTGGTCTGGGCGCCGGTGTCCTCGTCCTCGCCCTGGTCGTCGTCGCCCCAGCCGTCGCTGCGGTCGCGGTAGAGGGTGAAGCGGTCGTAGAGCACCGGCGTCGGGAAGGGGCCGGCGGCCGTGGCCGGGACGGAGTGGTAGTAGCTGACGGTGATGGAGGTGCGGCCGCCGGGGACGAGACCCGGGTCGACGTCGAACACGGCGACGCCGTGCGGGAAGTGAGTGTCCGGGTCGGTGACGGCCGACCAGTGGGCCTTCTCCTTGGCGTCCGGGTCGGCCTTGAAGGTGAGCCGCTGGGTGCGCACGCTCGCCTCGCGGATGCCGTTCCCATCGGCGGGCAGGTAGACGTCGTCGTGCCCGGCCGTGCCGCCGCCGCCCAGGATGAGGTGGACGGTGCCCTGCGAGGTGTCGATCTGCCGCAGGTCGTCGTCGGCGACGGCCGGGGTGAGCAGGCCTCCGGGCTCGGTGCCGCGCACCGGGTGGGTGCGCTCGTAGTCGTGGTCGTGGCCGGCGAGCACGAGGTCGACGGAGTGACGGTCGAGCAGCGGCAGCAGCTTCTCCCGGATGCCCATGTCGCCGCCGTGGCTGGCGGCGGACGAGGACATCGCGAACTGGTGCAGGTAGACCACGATCCAGTCCACCGAGCAACCGCCCCGGGCACGCTCCAGCAGCCGCTCCAGCCAGCGAAGTTGGGCGCCCTCGCTGTAGTCGCTGATGTAGATGGACCGGCCGGTGGCCGGGTCGATGCTGGCGTCGTCCTCGACGGCGATCTCGTTGCCGTCCAGGCTCACGAAGAGCACCGAACCGACCTGGAAGCCGTACCAGTTGCCGCAGTGGTCGCGGGTGCCGTTGTCCGGCAGCTCGAAGCGGGTCAGGTACGAGGCATACCCGAGGTCCCCGCCGCCGGCCTCGACCTCGTGGTTGCCGGGTGTGGGCATCCAGGGGCGGTTGGCGGCCGACTTCGCCATGTTGTTCATGAACGCGTTCCAGGCCTGCGGCTGGCGCTGCGGGTTGTTGTTGGCGTACGCGAGGTCGCCGTTGAGCAGGTGGAACAGCGGGTTGAACTGCTCGACCTGGCGGACGGCGGCCGCGCCGTGGATCGAGGACTTGCTGAACACGTTGTCGCCGGTGCCCAGGTCGCCGAAGCTGGTGAAGCGGAACGCGGCCCGGCCGCGCGCGGGCGCCGTGCGGAAGGTGCCGCGCACCGGCTGGGTGCCGTCGTGCAGCACCTCGTAGACGTACGTGGTGTCAGGCCGCAGTCCGGTCAGCCGGGTGTGGTGGGTGAAGGTCTCGACCTTGTTGAGCCCGTCCACGTAGCTGCGGCTGCGCGCGTTCACGGTTCGGCCGGCACCTTCGCGCGGGGTGCCGATCCGCACCCGGGGGCGGCTGACGCTCGCCGCCGTCGCCCAGGACACCGTCATCTCGCGGGACGGCTCGCTGCCCCACTGCAGGTGGATCTGCTCCGGGCCGGGGGTGCCGGCCACCGCCGGCTGTGTCCACAGCAGGGTGGACGCGGGCAGCGCGCCGAGCGCGCCGACCGCCGCCCCCGTCCGAAGGATGGTTCTGCGCGAGGGATTCGTCGAAGGGTGTGCCACCACTGCCGCCTCCTGGGCTCGGGAACGCCCAGGAGGCTCCCAGCCGGACCGCACGGCCGGGCCACACCCGACCGTGCGCACGGCGAACGGCAGTTGAACACCGACCGGCCGGAGAACATCTGCGCACAACCTTGCGGGCCGATTCGGGACCCGGGCAGCCCGGCGGCGACCCCGTCCAGGGCCTGCGAGCAGAGGCAGCCCGCTCGGCGGGTACGGCCGGATGGCCGCGGGCCGACTTGATGGTCCCTGGCGGCCGTGCGGGTGACCTGCCCGACGTGTCGGCGCCCGAGTGCCCCACCCGTCGTGCATGGGTGGGAGTGCGCCGTCTCCGGACGGCGCGTGTCCTGTCCCCGGAGCTGAGAGCCGCCCATGCCTACCACCGCCCGTCTCCGCAGTCTGGTCCCCACCGCGCTCTGCGCCCTCGCCGTGGCCCTCGCCGCCCCCGCGGCCCACGCCGCGCCCCCGGGCCGCGACACCGGGTCCGATCCCGGCCGACCGGGCGGCGGCCGGTACGACTGGGACAGCGTGGCGGCCTGCGAGAGCAGCGGGAACTGGCGCGTCAACACCGGCAACGGCTACTACGGCGGCCTCCAGTTCGACCAGGCCACCTGGCGCGAGAACGGCGGTCTCGCCTACGCCCCGCGCGCCGACCTGGCCACCCGCGACCAGCAGATCGCCGTCGCCCAGCACCTGGCGGGCCACCGCGGCCTCTCCCCCTGGCCGGTGTGCGGCGGCCGTGCCGCCCGCGGCCGCGACCGCGACCGCGACGGCGCCCCGCCGCCCCCCGCGTCCGCCCCGCCGCGTCGGTCTCGCCCGTCGCACCCGTCGCACCCGGCCGCCCCCGCGGCCCCGGCAGCGTCCGCGACCGCGGACGGCACCTGGACGGTCCGCGAGAACGACACCCTCGCCGACATCGCCGATCGCCTGCGCATCCCGGGCGGCTGGCCCGCCCTCTACGCCCTGAACCGCTCCGCCGTCGGCGAGGACCCGGACCTCATCCAGCCCGGTCTGGTCCTCGACCTCCCCTCCTGACCCTCCCGGGTCCTCTCCCCACCCCTGATCCGCCGCCCACGCCCTCCCCTCCCGGGCGTGGGCGGCGCCGTGTCCGGTCGGGGTTGCCGCCGGACGTGCCCCCGGGGACGCCGTGCCCCCGGGGACGCCGACGGCCCGCCCGCTCGGATGAGCGGACGGGCCGTGCGGGCCGTGCGGGCCGGGTTACGGACCGGCGTGGCGGTGGTGGGGCGCCGGGGTCAGCCGACGTGCACGCGCGGGCGGCGCGAGCGGTCGGGCTCGGCTTCGCGTAGCACCTCGCGGGTGACCGGCGCGACCTCGCCCTGGCCGAACAGGAAGAACCGCAGGAACTGGGCGAAGGGGTTGCCCTCGGTCCACTCGAAGTAGAGGTGCGGCCGCTGCCCGGTGCGGTCCCGGACGGTGAGCGCCAGCGCCGCGATCGCGTTGGGGATGCTGGAGCTCTCCAGGGTGAGCACCCGGTAGCGCCCGTGCAGGACCTCGCCGCGGACGGTCAGCTCGGACTCGAAGTCGGAGGCGTCGCGCACGGTCACCTCGACGAAGACCAGGTCGTCCTCGCCGGGGATGTCGTTGTCGGCGCGGATCTGGCGGATCTTGTCGCGGTACTCGGCGTTGTCGCGGTGGCTCGGCTCGTTGGCGATGAGTCGCAGCGGACGGTGCGCGTAGTCCCTGATGAAACGTTCCGCCACCTCGTCCAGCTCGACGTTCGTGACCCGCAGCTCGAAGGCGCGGCGCAGCCGCGACAGCAGCGAGACCAGGATGATGCCGGCGATGAAGCAGGCGCCGATCTTGAGACCGTCCGGCCGCTCCATGACGTTCAGCACGGTGGTGTAGAGGAACACCGCCGCGATCACCGCGAAGGCGATGGTCCAGCCGCGCTGACGCTTCCGGTACGCGGCGATGGTCACCGCGATCGCCGCCGAGCTCATCAGCACCAGCACACCGGTCGCGTAGGCGCCGCCCTGGGCGTCCACGTTGGCATCGAAGATCCAGGTGATCAGGAAGGCGACCAGGGTGAGCACGATCACCATCGGGCGCACCGCGCGCGCCCAGTGCGGGGCCATGCCGTAGCGCGGCAGGTAGCGGGGGAGCAGGTTGAGCATGCCCGCCATCGCCGAGGCACCGGCGAACCAGAGGATCGCGATGGTCGAGAGGTCGTAGACGCTGCCGAAGGCGCCGCCCAGGTACTGGTGGGCCAGGTACGCGAGGGCTCGGCCGTTGGCGTCTCCACCCGGCTTGAACTGGTCGGCCGGGATGAGCAGCGTGGTGATGAAGCTGGTGGCGATCAGGAAGCAGCTCATGATCACGGCGGCCGAGGTGAGCAGCTTGCGGGTGCCGCGGATCCGGCCCGTCGGGTTCGCCTCGGTGTCGCCCGGGTCTCCCTGGATGTGCGGCATCACCGCGACACCGGTCTCGAAACCGGACATGCCCAGTGCGAGCTTCGGGAAGAGCACCAGCGCCACGCCGATCATCAGGATCGGGTTGCCGTGCTGGGTGGTCAGCGCGTCGGTCCAGTCGGAGATCACGTGCGGAGCCTGGATGATCTTCCAAAGGCCCACGGCGACCACGACCACGTTGAGCACCAGGTAAACGCCGACCAGAGCGACTGCCAGGCCGATCGCCTCGCTGAAGCCCTTCAGGAAGACTGCGCCGAGGAGCGCGACCAGGAGCAGCGTGATCAACACCTGCTTGCCGCCGAGGACGCCGGTCAGGTGGGGATTCTCCACCAGGTGCGCGCTCGCGTCGGCGGCGGACAGCGTGATGGTGATGATGAAGTCCGTCGCCGCGAAGCCGAGCAGGGCGAGGACGAACAGCTTGCCCTTCCAGAAGGACAGCAGCCGCTCCAGCATCGAGATCGAGCCCTCGCCGCGCGGGCTCTCCTTGGCCACGCGGTGGTACACCGGCAGCGCTCCGAACAGGGTGACGAGCACCAGCACGATGGTGGCGATCGGCGACAGCACGCCCGCGGCGAGGGCGGCGATGCCCGGCTGGTAGCCGAGCGTCGAGAAGTAGTCCAGGCCGGTCAGGCACATCACCCGCCACCAGCGCTGGCCGGCGTGCGCACCGTGCGCGGCGGAGTCCCCCGCCGCCGCGCCCTCGTGCGGCGCCTCCGGACCGTCGGCCGGGCCGGACGGCTGCGCGGGTTTCTCCGCGCTCACGTCCGCCAGCAGCCAGCTCCGCAACCGTATTCGCGCCGACGGCGTACCCACCGCCGTCGTCCCCGTCGGACCCGACGAAACCACGTGACACCTCTTGTTTAAAGACCCCGTAAAAGCGCCGTCGGGCGACGGCAGTGCGCCAGGCTATGCGACCTCCGTTAAGGAGACGTCATCGGCCCGCGTTAAGAAAACGTCATGAACGCGCAGGTCGGCGCGGGTGGCACGGCGCCGCGGTCCGGGTGCCGCAGCGGGCGGGGGCCCGGCGGTGCCGCACGGGTGCCGCACGGCCCGCCCGGACGATCACGAGCCGCCGGAGCGGAACCGGGGTCCCGCCGCCGCGGCTCGTGATCGTCCGGAGGGTCAGGCCCGGTAGCCGAGGACGGTCATCATGCCCGTCTCCGCGTGGTAGACGTTGTGGCAGTGGATCATCCACAGTCCCGGGTTGTCGGCGTCGAAGTCGACGGCCAGCGTCGAGCCCGGCAGCACGATCGCGGTGTCCTTGCGCGGGCCGTCGCCGGGCAGCGCGAAGCTGTGGCCGTGCAGGTGAACGGGGTGCCACATGCCCGTGCTGTTGCGGAACTCCAGCCGCACCCGCTCGCCCGCCGCCACCGGGTGACGCTGCGCCGGGTCGTACCTCCGGCCGTCGAACGCCCAGTCGGCCTTCGCCATGCCGCCGGTGAGCTCCAACTGCACCGTGCGATCGGGGGACTTGGCGGGCAGTCGGACGCTCGGGTCGGCCTTGAGCGAACCGGCCGTGACCAGCCTGCCGTCCAGTTCGGCCGGACGCACCGAAGCGCCGGGCGCCGCGCCGCCACCGGTGCGCAGCACGGCCAGCGCGGTGGCGCCCTTGCCCTCGGCGAGCGCGGTCAGCGGGAAGACCCCGTCCCCCGCGGTGACCAGGACGTCGTAGCGCTCGCCCATGCCGAGCAGCAGGGCCCGAGTGGTGGCCGGTTCGACCGGGAAGCCGTCGGTGTGGGTGACGGTCAGCTCGTGACCGCCGAGCGCGACCCGGTAGGCGGTGTCGCCGCCCGCGTTGATCAGCCGGATCCGGATCCGGTCGCCGGGCCTGGCGGTGAAGGTCTCGGGCGCGCCGGGGAGACGGCCGTTGACCAGGTGGAACGGGTGGGCGACGTCGCCGGCGTCGCCGCCGAGCAGGGGGCTGCGCGCTCCCATCGGCATCCGGGACGGCCCGGCGCCGCCGCCCGACGGGCTCCCGGCACCGGGCGCCCCCGGCATCCCTGGCATCCCTGACATCCCCGGCGTCCCCGGCGTCCCGGACATGTCGTGGCCGGAGCCGCCCGCGTGGTCCATGCCGCCCGTGCCACCCATGCCGCCCATGCCACCCATGTCGCCCATGCCCTTGGCGAGTTCGGCGAGGACGGCGTCCGGGGTGCTGCCGTCGACACCGTCCACCCAGTCGTCCAGGACGACGACCCACTCCTTGTCGTAGCGCAGCGGCTCCTTCGGGTCCTCCACGATCAGCGGCGCGTACAGCCCGCGGTCCTGCTGGACGCCGGAGTGCGGGTGGAACCAGTACGTGCCCGGGTGGCCGAGCGCGAAGCGGTAGTCGAACGAGGCGCCGGCCTTGACGGCGGCCTGGGTCAGACCGGGCACGCCGTCCATGTCGTTGCGCAGCGCGAGGCCGTGCCAGTGCAGCGAGGTGGGCTGCGGCAGGTGGTTGGCGAGGGTGAGGGCGAGCGTGTCGCCGACGGTGGCGCGGACCTCCCGGCCCGGCAGGACGTCGCCGTACGCCCAAGTGCGGACGGTGCGTCCGCCGAGGTCGAGGGTGGTCTCGGCGGCGATGAGCGTGACCTTCCGCTCCGGGCCGGGGTTGCGCCGGGCCTCGGCTGCGGCGACCTCCGGACCGTTCGGCAGGACGAAACCGGCGGGGGCGGAGGCGGCGGAGGAACCGGTGGGGGCGGCGGAGGGGCCAGCGGGGGCGGCCGGGCCGCCCGTGGCGCCGCGGCTACCGGACGAGTGGTCCATGCCGTTCGTGGAGTCGGACGAGCAGGCAGCGAGCAGGCCGGTCCCGGCGGCCGCGAGCGCGGCGCCGAGGACGGTACGACGGGTGGGTGTGCGCATGACGGAGTGCACCTCGTGCGGTGGTGTGGGCGTACAGGACGTCGCGTCGGCCGTTCCGCACGCGGGCGCTTCGCAGCGCGCGCGGGCGCGGGACGGCGGCCGCGCGCCTACTGACGCAGCACCGAAAGCCGGGTGAGGAGGATCCGTCCGCCCCCGGGCGGGGGCAGCGCGCGCACGGCCCGCAGCAGCCGGGCCCGCACCTCGGCGGCGGCGTCACCGCTGCGACGCAGCAGCGGGCCGACGACGAGGAGCACCACGGTCCAGGCGGCGAGGACGGCGAGGCACACCGCCATCGGGTCCATGCCGTCGGCGGCGGGGTCGACCCCTGGCGCATGACGGGCCGCCGGGTGACGGTCGTCGTCCGTCAGCCGGTGCCCGGTGCCGGCTGCGTACCCGGCTTGTGATTGACGGGCCGCCGACTGACTGGCCGCCGGGTGACGGGCCGCCGCATGACGGGCCGCCGCATGACGGGCCGCCGGGTGACGGTCGTCGTCCGTCAGCCGCTGCTCGGCTCCGGCCGCGTGCCGGGCAGCCGGGTGCCGGTCGTGTCCGCCGTGCGCCCCGGCCGGGTGTCCGAGCGTGTGCATCGTCACGATGCCCAACAGGAGTGCGGCGAGGAGCAGCAGCCGCGGCCCCCACGGGACGCGGGGCCCGAACGACCGCAGTGGCTGCGTCATCGTTCGCCTCCCCACCACTCCCGCCGAACCGTACCCCCACAGGGTATCCCGGAGGGGAGCGGCGAACCGGGCCGGGGCCAACCTCGTTCACCCTCTTGGCAGGTGCAATTTCACATTGCTATGTTACGGCTCACACCGAGGGCGGCCAGACCCCACAGCGTCCGCCCCCGCGTCCCCCGGCAGGCCCGGGCCGGAACCCACGGCACTGCCGCCTCGCACCGCCCTGCCACTTCCCCCTCCAGGAGATCCGGTGTCAACTTCCCGCGTTGCCAGGCGAGTCCTGCTCGCCTCCGCGATGGCCGCCACGCTCACGCTGCCCACCCTGCAGACCGCCCAGGCCCTCACCCCGACACCACCGGCCGCCTCCGCGCCGAAGGCCACCACCGCCGCACCCGCCCCGGCCGACTCCGACCGGCGCACCGCCTACGACGACGTCGACCACCTCGGCACCGACACCGCCAAGCCCGGCGCCCCCGCCCCGGCCCCCGGCGGCGGCTCGCTCGGCACCACGCTCGTCCCCGGCCTCCTGCCCGACCACGTCGGCGCGCCCGCGCCCACTGCCGACCGGCTCACCGCGACTGCGGCCAGCACCCTCACCGCGCGCACCGCCGCCGGTGTGCCCTGCACCCTCGACGGCCTCACCGGTCTCGGCGCCGACCAGTTGGTCGCCTTCCTCACCGATCCGGCGGTCACCGCCGACGGCTGTCTCAACTCGATCCTGTGGACCTGGGACGCCCGCTTCACCACGACCATGGACAACACGCACGTCCAGGCCGTCGCCAAGCGGATCACCCAACTGTCCGCCACCGACGACGGCACCGGCTCCTCGCACGTCTACGAGCTCTGGACGTACCTGCACGCGACCGTCTACCACGCCTTCGGCCACCACGAGTTGAACCTCGGCGACCAGGCCACCCTCGGCGCGGTCCAGCAGGCGATCACGGCGTACGCGGGCAGCGCGCACGCCTTCGACCGCACCGACCTCGCCGCGAACGTCCTGCGCGAGGCCGCCATCACCGCCGGCGCCGACGGCCTGCGCCAGAACAACCTCGGCCTCGCCCGGCGCATCCTCGGCGTGCTCGCCCCCGGTACCACGGTGGCCGACAGCGCCGCCTGGGGCAAGGCCGTCCTCCAGGCGCTCAACCTCAACTACCTGGGCATATACAACCAGGACCCGGCCTTCCTCGCCGCCGTCGCCGCCGACGCCGACTACCGCGCCGCGTTCCGCGCGTACGCGTCCTGGGGTCACCTCAAGGGCACCAAGAACGCCTGGGCCGCCCGCGACGCCGTCGCCGAGGCCGGCCGCTTCGGCCAGATCGCGGCCCTGCACGACGCCACCGTCGCCGACCTCGGCTCGCTGATCGGCGCCACCAAGGCCGCCTTCGGCGAATGGTCCGACCCGTGGGCCAAGGCCATCGGCTGGGCCGCCACCTACGGCGTCTGCAGTCAGTACGGCGTCTGCGTGTCCGACCTGGAAGCCAAGATCTTCCCCCACACGTACACCTACGACAACGGCGCGATCGAGGTCCACACCGCCCTCGACAGGGCCACCGTCGACCAGATGTACTACGCGAGCAAGCAGGTCAAGACCCAGTACTTCCGCGTACTCGGCACCGACCAGCCGCTCGCCGGCGACGTCAACACCACCCTGCACATCCACCTGTACGCCTCGCGCGCCGACTACGAGGTCTACCAGCCGATCCTGACCGGCTACAGCACCAGCAACGGCGGCATCTACATCGAGCGCGGCGCCACCTTCTACACCTACCAGCGGCGCGTCCCCCAGGACTCCCAGCTCACCCTGGAGGAACTGTTCCGCCACGAGTACGTGCACTACCTCAACGGCCGCTGGGCGGTGCCCGGTTACTTCGGTGACCCGCGCTGGTACGCGGACGACAAGACCACCGCGATGGACGAGGGCACCGCGGAGTTCTTCGACGGCTCCACCCGCGACCAGGGCATCCTGGTCCGCAAGTCGCTGGTCCGCAAGCTCGCCGCCGACGAGGCCGCCGGCATCCCCCGGATGACCGTCGCCCAACTCCTGCACGCCCGCTACACCGACACCCCGGCGTTCCACTTCTACAACTACGCCGGCACCTTCTTCGAGTTCCTCTGGCAGCAGCACCCCTCGCTGCTGCGCGAGATGTACGGCTACGAGCGCGCCGACGACCCGGCCGGCTTCGACGCCTGGCGCGACCGCGTCGGCGCCGACGCCGCCCTGCAGAAGGAGTACTCGGCCTTCCTCGACGCGCAGATCAAGAACGTCGACAACCTGTACGTCCCGTCGACCACCTTCGTCCCCGACGGCTCCCTCGACCTCGCCTGGGCCGACGACGTCCAGGAGGAGTTCGCCGCCGCCACGTCCTCCACGCCGAACTGCAAGGACAACGGCGACTGGGCCAACAAGCCGATGCGCTTCGTCTGCACCGGAAGGATCACCGCCAACCTCTCCGACTCCACCAGCCCGGACAAGGTCTTCAAGGACATGTCCGACACCGTGGACTACTTCATCCTCACCCGCACCAAGAACGTCGAGGGGGCCAACAACCTCAACGACATGAACTGCAGCTTCGGGAAGGTCGACGTCTGGACCGGCGGCAAGGCCGGCACCGCCGACTACACCTGCGAGGGGCCGCTCCGCCGGTAGCCCCGAACGGCCGGTCCCGGTACGGACGGTGGGATCCGTACCGGGACCGCGCGGTCGCGCGGCCGCTCCCCGGTCACGGCGCCGCCGCGTCCACAACGGCGGCCGCGACGTGCTCACGGAACCAACGGTGCGCCGGATCGGCCGAGTTGCGCGGGTGCCAGGCCATCCCCAGCTCCATCGGGGCGAGTTCGAGCGGAATCGGGAAGGTCCGCAGCCCCAGCGCGTCGACGGCGCCCGGCAGCCAGTCCGCCAGGCCCAACGCCACCAGGTCGGTGTCCCGGGCCAGCAGCATCGCGCTCGTGTGGCTCGGCACGACGACCGCCACCCGCCGCCGCAACCCCAGCTCCGCCAGCGCGCCGTCGATCGGCCCGCGGCGCTTGCCGCGCCGCGAGATGCCGATGTGGTCGGCCTCCGCGAAGCGGCGGGCGGTGATCCGGCGGCCGTCGAACAGCGGGTGGCCGCCGCGGGCCACGCCGACCAGCGGAGCCCGGAGCAGCTGCCGGGTGCGGACCTCCGGGTCCACGTGCCCGAGCACACCCACCTCGACGTCGACCAGCCCCTGCCGCAGTGCCGGTCCACCCTCCAGCGCCTCCGGCAGGAACACCACGTCCACCCGCGGGGCCTCCGCCCGGATCCGCTCGGTGAGCACGCCGGCCATCCGCACCAGCATCAGCTCACCGGCCTGCACGGTGAACGTGCGGTCCAGGTGCACGGCGTCGAACCCGGCTCCGGGCCGTAGCACGTTGTCGCAGCCGCGCAGCAACGCGCCGACCTCCTCCCGCAGTTCGAGCGCCCGCGGGGTCGGCACCATCCCCTGCCCGGCCCGCACCAGCAACGGGTCCCCGACCGCGCGGCGCAGCCGGGCCAGCGTCCGGCTCACCGCCGCCGGCGAGCTGCCGAGACGCTCGGCCGCCCGGGTCACACTGTTCTCCTGGAGCAGGGCGTCCAACGCCCGCAGGAGGTTGAGGTCCATCATGCACGGCTCCTGAACTGCGCTTTTACACCTGGGGCAACTATTCGATGCTCATCCTTGCATTGTTCCGGCGTCCCCGGGCGGACGAGAGTGGAGCCGTCCACGAACCCCGTTCCACGGAGACCCCATGTCACAGCGCCCGTCCCCCGTCGACCGTTCCGGCCTCGCCGGTGACGTCCTCGCCGTCGTCAGCCAGAGCGGCCCGACCGTCTCCTTCTTCGACGCCGCCACCGACCGGCTCCTCGACACCGTCGAAGTCCTCGCCGAGCCGCACGAGTTGTGCTTCGACCCGACCCGGCGGCTGCTCTGGTGCGCCACCGCCTACGACTCGGGCTACTACCACGCCCACAGCGGCAAGCGCACCGAACTGACCGTCATCGACGCCGACACCCGGCGCATCGTCGAGGTGGTCGACCTCGCCCCCGAACACGGCCCGCACGGACTGGCCCTGGACGCCGCCCGGAACCGGCTCTACGTCAGCGTGGAGGGCGGACCGGACCGCCCGGGCGGCGTCGTGGTCATCGACACCGGGACCCGCCGCCCGATCGGCCGGATCGACACCGACGCCCCCGGGCCGCACTGGTTCGCCGTCTCCCCGGACGGGCGCACCGGCTTCGCCAGCAACAAGGAGGCCCCGTTCGTCTCCGTGGTCGACCTGGAGCGTGGCGTCCTGACCGCCAAGGTCGAGGTCCCGGGCAGCGAGGGCGTCGCCGTCTCCGCCGACGGCACCCGGGCGTACGTCGCCGGGCCCTACCTCGGCTTCGCCGGGACACCCGGTGCCATCCCCGGCATCCGCGTCATCGACGCCGGGTCGGCCTCGGTCGTCGACACCCTCCCGACCGGGTCCGCCGCGCTCCCGGTCCACCTCACCTCCACCGGCAGGCTGCTGGCCGGCGAGATCCACTCGGCCCCCGGCGAGGAGACCGGGCTTGGCCACCAACTCCCCGGCCGGCTCACCGTCTTCTCCGCCGACGACCACCGACACCTCGGTTCCGTCGAGGTCGGCCTCTTCCCCCTGACCATCACGTCCTCCCCCGACGGCCGCTTCGCCTACGTCTCCGGCGTCGTCTCCTCCACCGTCGACGTCATCGCCCTCGACACCCTCACCCGCGTCTCCCGCCTCACCGTCCCCAAGCGCGCCGAACCCGGTGCCCACGGCCTCGCCTACATCCCCCGCCCCGCCTGAACCCAGCCCGTCCCGGGCCCGAGCCGGCCTCGGCGACCACCCCCGGAGGCACCCTGACCTCCCCCTGGAAAGCGTCCCCCAGGGGCGTGGACACGCCCGCGGGCGGGCAAGGGCCAGTCGTGGCAGCAAGCACGCGCGACGTGAGAAGGTACGACCCATGAAGCCGATCAAGTTCATCCTCAATGTCATCTGGCTCATTTTCTGCGGCATTTGGATGGCACTTGCCTACGTGGTCGCCGGCATCATCTGTTGCATCCTGATCATCACGATCCCGTTCGGGATCGCTTCGTTCCGGCTCGCCGGCTTCATCCTGTGGCCGTTCGGGCGGACCGCGGTCGAGCGGCCGGATGCCGGGGCGGCGTCCTGTGTCGGCAACGTCATCTGGCTGGTGTTCGCCGGGTGGTGGCTGGCGCTGGCGCACCTGATCACCAGCATTCCGCTGTTCCTGTCGATCATCGGGATCCCCTTCGGCTGGGCCAACCTGAAGATGATCCCGGTCTCGCTGACGCCGCTGGGCCGCGAGATCGTCTCGACGGACGAACCGTGGGGCGGGCGGTAACCGCCACAGATCTCGACGGCCGGCGAAGGGCAGCAGCCTTCGCCGGCCGTCGGCGTTCCCGCACCCGTCGGTGTCCTGCTTCCCGTCGGCGTTTCCGGCCGGCTCGTGCGGGGCGGACCGAGAACGTCCGCCCGGTCAGCGGCGGGCCGCCGTCCTGCGCACGCCGTACGCGGCGGCGCCGAGGGCGAGGACGGCGGCTCCCCACAGGACCGATTCCGCCGGGAGGGCGAGGGCCAGCGCGAGGCAGCCGGCCGCGCCGACGACGGGGACGACCCTCGGCGGGCGGCCCTCGGCGGCGGTGAGGGTCCAGGCGGAGGCGTTGGCGACGGCGTAGTAGGCGAGTACGCCGAAGGAGGAGAAGCCGATCGCGCCGCGGACGTCGCCGACCGCCGCGAGGACGGCGACGACCGCGCCGACCGTCAGCTCGGCGCGGTGCGGCACGCCGAAGCGCGGGTGGACGGCGGCGAGCGCAGGGGGCAGGTGGTGGTCGCGGGCCATCGCGAGGGTGGTGCGGGAGACGCCGAGGATCAGGGCGAGCAGCGAGCCGAGGGCGGCGACCGCCGCCCCGATGCGCACCACCGGGACCAGCGCGGGCGCGCCGGCCGCCCGGACCGCGTCGGCCAGCGGCGCCCCGGCGTGGGCGAGCCGGTCCGGGCCGAGGACGGCCAGGACGGCGAGCGCGACGGCGGCGTAGACGACCAGGGTGATGCCGAGGGCGAGCGGGATCGCCCGGGGGATGGTGCGCCGCGGGTCGCGCACCTCCTCACCGAGGGTGGCGATGCGGGCGTACCCGGCGAAGGCGAAGAACAGCAGGCCGGCGGCCTGCAGTACCCCGTGGAACCCGGCGTCCGCGCCGACCGCCCAGCGGCCGGGGTCCGCCTCGCCGCCGGTCAGGCAGGCGGCGACCACGGCGGCGAGCACGCCCAGGACGAGGGCGACGATCGCCCGCGTCAGCCGGGCGGCCTTCTGCACGCCGACGTAGTCGACGGCGGTCAGCGCGACGACGGCGGCGACCGCGACCGCGTGGGCCTGCCCGGGCCAGACGTACGTGCCGACGGTGAGGGCCATCGCTGCGCAGGACGCGGTCTTGCCGACGACGAAACCCCACCCGGCGAGGTACCCCCAGAACTCTCCGAGCCGCTCCCGGCCGTACACGTAGGTGCCGCCGGACTGCGGGTAGCGGGCGGCGAGCCGGGCGGAGGAGGTCGCGTTGCAGTACGCCACCACACCGGCCAGCGCCAGCCCGATCAGCAGACCGGACCCGGCTGCGGCCGCCGCGGGCGCCAGCGCGGCGAAGACGCCCGCGCCGACCATCGACCCCAGCCCGATCACCACGGCGTCGAACACGCCCAGGTGCCGCCGCAGTTCGCCCGGTCCGGCCACTGACGCCGCCCCACTCATCGACCTGCACCTCTCCTCGTCGGGCTCGAACGGCGACGCACGATACCGGAGGCAGGGAAACGCCCGGGGCGGCGCGGGGCGGGCGGCCGGCGGGTGATCGGCGGGTGATCGGTCGCGCGGGCGGGCGGTCAGCGGGTGAGGCGGGCTTCGAGGGCGCGGAGGTCCGCGGCGAGGGAGGTGCGGACCGGGCGGGACAGCAGTGCGGTCAGGCGGTGGACGCCGGTGGAGCCGCCGCGCACGCGGATGCGGGCGAAGGTGCCGCCCTGGGTGGGTTCGAAGGTGTAGGTGACGTGCATGGGCATCGGCCCGGCCGCGGAGACCATGTCGAGCACCACCGGCGGGTGGTGGCCCGCGACCCGCAGGACGTAGTCGAAGCGCCGGCCGAGGAAGTGCGCGGTGCGGGTGACCTCGGCGCCCACGCCGAAGCCGCCGGCGTCGGCTTCGCGGGTGAGGGTGGCGTGGCGGATGCCCCGGGTCCACTCGTGGTCGTGGCGCCAGTCCATGGCGTAGGCGGCGACCGTGGCGGGCGGGAGGGGGATCAGGCGTTCCACCGTGACGTCGAGGCGCATGATCACACTCTCCCGCCGGGAGGCCGGGTCCGCCTTCCGGCGTGGCCGGTCAGCGGCTGCGGGAGTCAGGAGCCGTGGGGTCGTCGGCCGTGGGGTCGGTGGCCCCGCGGTCAATGGCCGCAGGGGTCAGTGGCCGCAGGGGTCGGCGGTGTCCCGGTGGAGGTCGGCGGGCCGGTCCGCGCAGGCGGCCACCGGTCCTGCCGATCCTGCCGGGTCGGCGAGGGCGGGCGCGGCGGGGTGGGCGAGGGCCAGGGCGAGGACGGCGGCGAGGACGGCGTCCGCCGGCAGGGACCGGACCTGGGGGTGAGCAGTCATGCCGGGACTGTGCGCACACCAACGGCTCGGCATTCCCGGACGGCCGCCCGTCCACCCGCCCGGGCGAGCGCACAGCACCGGCACGCGCCGCCCCCGCGGCCTCCGCCCCACGACCCCCGCCCCCGCGGCCCCCGCCTCCACGACCTCCGCCCCCGCGGCCCGGAGCACTACAGCCCCAGGATCCGCAGCGCCGCCTCCCGCATCTCGACCTTGCGGATCTTCCCGGTGACCGTCATCGGGAACTCCTCCACCACGTGCACGTAGCGCGGGATCTTGACGTGCGCGAGCCGGCCGGTGCAGTACTCCCGGACGGCCTCGGCGGTGAGCGGCTCGGCGCCCTCACGCATCCGGACCCACGCCATCAGCTCCTCGCCGTACTTCGGGTCGGGCACGCCGATGACCTGAACGTCGAGGACGTCCGGGTGGGTGTACAGGAACTCCTCGATCTCGCGCGGGTAGAGGTTCTCGCCGCCGCGGATGACCATGTCCTTGATCCGCCCGGTGATGGCGAGGTAGCCGTCCCCGTCCATCACCGCGAGGTCCCCGGTGTGCATCCAGCCGGCGGCGTCGACGGCCTCGGCGGTGCGCTCGGGCTCGTTCCAGTAGCCGAGCATGACGGAGTAGCCGCGGGTGCACAGTTCCCCGGGCTCGCCGCGCGGGACGGTGTCCCCGGTGGCCGGGTCGACGGCCTTGACCTCCAGGTGCGGGCCGACCCGGCCGACGGTGGAGACCCGACGCTCGACCGGGTCGTCGACCCGGGTCTGGGTGGAGACCGGCGACGTCTCGGTCATGCCGTAGCAGATGGAGACCTCGGCCATGCCCATCCGTTCGATGACCGCCTTCATCACCTCGCTCGGGCAGGGCGAGCCGGCCATGATGCCGGTGCGCAGGCTGCCCAGGTCGTACTGCTCGAAGTCGGGGTCGGCGAGTTCGGCGATGAACATGGTCGGCACGCCGTACAGCGAGGTGCAGCGCTCGGCGGCGACGGCGGCCAGCGTGGCGCCGGGCTCGAACGAGGGCGCCGGGATGACCGTGCAGGCGCCGTGGGAGGTGGCGGCCAGGTTCCCCATCACCATGCCGAAGCAGTGGTAGAAGGGCACCGGGACGCAGATCCGGTCCTGTTCGGTGTAGTCGAGCAGCTCGCCGACGAAGTACCCGTTGTTGAGGATGTTGCGGTGGGACAGGGTCGCACCCTTGGGGAACCCGGTGGTCCCCGAGGTGTACTGGATGTTGATCGGGTCGTCCGGGGTCAACTCGCCCTGGCGTTCGGCGAATTCGGCGAGCAGGTCCGGCGCGGCCCGTCGGCCGGCGGCGAGCACGGCGTCCCAGGCCGGGCCTCCGGTCAGCAGCACGCGCTCCAGCTCCGGGCAGCGGGGCCGCACGTCCTCGATCATCGCGGCGTAGTCGGAGGTCTTGAACCGCTCGGCGGCGACCAGCAGCCGGATGCCCGCCTGGTTCAGCACGTACTCCAGCTCGTGCGCACGATAGGCGGGGTTGACGGTGACCAGGACCGCGCCGAGCTTGGCGGTGGCGTACTGGGTGAGCGTCCACTCGGCGCAGTTGGGCGCCCAGATGCCGACCCGGTCGCCCTTGGCGATGCCGAGTTCCAGCAGGCCGAGGGCCAGGGCGTCGACGTCGGCGGCCAGTTCGGCGTACGTCCAGCGGCGGGCGGTGGGGCGGTCGACCAGGGCGTCGCGGTCGGGGAAGGCGCGCACGGCGCGGTCGAGGTTCTCCCCGATGGTGTCGCCGAGCAGCGGGACGTCCGAGGTGCCGGAGGCGTGGCTGCGCTGGGCGGGCGTGGTCGGCACGTGCGGGCTCCAGGGTCCGGCGGGGCGGGTCGGGGACCATGGTCCCGGTCGCGGGGCCGGCCCGCCACCCCCGAACGGGGGTACCGCAGCGGAGCACGAGCCGGACACGGCACCGGGGCCGCCCGTCGGGTTCGACGGCCGGCCCCGGGGCCGGAGCGCGGGTCAGGCGTTGATGCAGGTGTTGCCGATCGTCGGGTTCAGGATCGAGATGACGCCGATCGAGTTGCCGCAGACGTTGGCTTCGAGGTTGATCGGGATCTGGATCTGGTTGCCGGACAGGACGCCCGGCGAGCCGAAGGCGACACCGTTGGCGGTGGCATCGCCGGCGGCGGCGGTCCCGGCACCGGCGAGGACGCACACCGCGGCGACGGCCGTGGCGGCGAGGTAGGTGCGAATACGCATTCTTGCGTCACTCCTTGTGAGGGTGGCGAACATCCTTGTGACGATCACACTCGCACCGATGGAACGCGACGGCAGTCCGGGAACGTCCGAATTGGTCAGTCGGAGGGCGTGTCGCCCTCCCGATCCACCGCCGCGGGAGCGGCAGATCCGGCCACGCTCAGTGATTCCAGCAGCTCACGCGCCGGGCCCAGGTCCGGCTCGGCCGCCAACGCGGCACGCAGCAGGACCACCGTGGCGGCCGGGTCACCCGCGCGCAGGGCGTCCAGTGCCCGGTTGTAGTCGATCCGACCGGCGTAACGCAGCCGGAACAGCGCGGACAGGTCCTCCCGGCAGGACGGACAGCACAGGCTCTGCCGGTCCGCCGCGACCCTGCACAGCGGGCAGGACACGTCGAGGTCGGCCACGACACTGCTCATCGCGGCCCCGCCTCCTCCGGGCGCACCGGGCCGAGCGACTCGGCGGCCGGCTCGCTGCCCAGCTCCCGCTGCGCCTGCGCGTACAGGGCCAGCAGGTTCGACATGTGCGTGTTGACCTCCTCCATGTTGGGCGCCTCCACCGCGGCGTCCAGCCCCCGCAGTTCCGCCATGATCAGCTGGCCGAGGGCGGGCGAGACCATGTTCTGGGTCACGTAGACGTTGCACATGGTGAGCATCCGCATGGTGTGGCCGAGCGCGTCGCACAGCTCGTCCGCCCGCTGCGCCGCGCGCATCGCGCCCTCCCAGTCCGCCGCCTCGCGGCGCAGCCGCAGCTCGGCGGAGACCGACCGCAGCCGGTCCAGGTCGCTCGGGTCGAGGTGCTTCTCGCAGTAGTGGATGAACAGGCTCAGGTACGCCTCCGAGCCGCGCACCCAACGCTGGGCCTTGAGCTGGCGCTGGGCCCGCTCCAGCGCCTCGTCCACCGAGCGCCCTCGGGTCTGGCCGGCCGCCAGGTCGTCCAGGGTGTCCATCAGCTGCTGGGCCTCGCGCATCTCGGCCTCGGTCAGCTCGCCGCCCCAGCGGTCGGTGAAGGTCTCGATCTGCCGCTGCTGCTCCTCGACCTGGACCTTCAGCTCCGGGTCTAGGGTGACCCGCTCCAGCTTGACGGTCTTCTCCGCGCCGCCCTGGATCCGGACCGACAGGGTGATGGTGCGGTCCCGGTCGAGGCCGAAGGCGACCTCCACCGGGGTGCGGCCGCCGAGGCCCTCGGGCAGCCGCAGGGTGAGGTGGCCGATCAGCTCGTTCTGCTGGGCGATCTCGTGCTCGCCCTCGTAGACCGCCACCTCCAGCCGCTGGCGGCCGCTGCCGGAGACCACGAACTCCCGGCTGACCGGCGAACTCGTCGGGTAGCTGGTGTTCTTGGGGATGATGACGGCGAGGCGGCCGTCGTTCAGCTCGATGCCGAGGTTCTTCGGGGTGATGTCGAACGGGTTGGTGACCTGCATCAACTCGCCGCAGCCCGGGCAGACCTCGCTGCCGGGCGGGTTGACCACACCGCAGGAGGCGCAGCGCAGGCCGACGTCCTCGGCGGCGGTGGAGATCACCTTGGTCAGCCCGGGGGCCGCCGAGTTGAGCGGCTCGCCGCACAGTTCGCAGGCGGTGACGCCGGGGGCGGCCGGGGTGCCGCAGCGCGAGCAGTTGTCGCTGCGCACCACGGTGGTGGCCTGCGTCTGCTTCGGGACGGTCACCCCTCCGGTGCCCGGGCCGTTCATGTCCTGACCGCACTTGGGGCAGTCGGCGGCCTCGGAGTCCACCGGGACGTGGCAGGTCGGGCAGGAGACCCGGGGCGCACCGAGCAGGGAGGTCGCGCAGTTGGCGCAGTTGGAGGCGGAGAGGTCGCCGGGGGCCCGGCACTCCGGGCACTCCACCTCGCCGACCAGTGCGGACTGCACGGCCGCACCGAGCGCCACGCACTGCATCGGGTTGACGCCGCGCCGGATCCGGCGGGGACCGAACACCTCGCCGAGCCGCCGGGCGACCAGCGGGATCGCGGTCGAGCCGCCGACCAGCACCACCTCGTCGACGTCCCCGACGGTCAGGTTGGCCTGCATGATGGCCTTGTGCGTCAGCTCGATCGTGCGCTCGATCTGGGCCTCGATCAGTTCCTCGAAGCGGGCCCGCTCGAACTCCGTCTCCAGCACCAGCTGTCCGGCGCCGAGGCCGGGCAGGATGACCTCGGACGCCTCCTGGTTGGAGAGTTCGATCTTGATGGTCTCGGCGGTCGAGGCGATCTTGGGGCGGTCGCGCAGGTCGGGCTGGTAGTCCGAGCCGTACTCCTCGCGGATGTCCTCCAGCAGCGCGGTGGTGATCGCGCGGTCGAAGTCGTCGCCGCCGAGCAGGTTGTCGCCCTCGATGCCGAGCACCGAGACCGAGCCGGGCACCAACAGCAGGATGGAGATGTCGAAGGTGCCGCCGCCGAGGTCGTAGACGAGCACGGTCTTGCCCTCGTCGCCCGCCTCGGAGGTGATCCCGTACGCCAGCGCGGCGGCCGTCGGCTCGTTGATGATCCGCAGCACGTGCAGGCCGGCCATCCGGCCCGCCTCCTGGGTGGCCGCGACCTGGCGCTCACCGAAGTACGCCGGGACGGTGATGACGGCCCGCGGGAAGGGCTCGCCGAAGCGCTGCTCGGCGTCCTCCTTGAGCCGGTGCAGGATGATCGCGGAGATCTCGATCGGCGTGTACGAGCGGCCGTTGAACCAGACGTTGACGTCCCCGTCGGTGCCCGCGGTGACCTTGTAGTCGACCTCCTTGAGGGCCGCCTGGACCTGCGGGTCCTTGAACTTGCGGCCCATGAAGCGCTTCACCGAGCGGATCACGTTGGCGCCGTCGATGGCGATCCGGCCGCGCGCGGTGGAGCCCACCAGCAGCTCGCCCTTGCGGCCGCTGCCGACCACGGAGGGCGTGGCCTCCTGGTTCTGCCGGTTGAAGATGATCTCCGGCTCGCCCCGGCGCAGGTGGGCGACCACGGAGTTGGTGGTGCCCAGGTCGATGCCGAGTGTGCGGTACATGTCGTTCCCCTCTTGCCCCTCGTGGTCCTGGCTACTTCTTGCGCTTGGCCCGCTTGGCCCCGGCCGTGGCCTTGCGGCGGGCCCGGGGCGGGACCGCCCTGGGCTGGGCGCGGGTGGCCGGCACCGCGGCGGCCCCGGTCGCCACGGCCACGGCGGCCTCGGTCACGGCCCCGGGCTCCTGCGGGTGTTGCGGGTCCTGCGGCTGCTGTGGGTGTTGCGGGTCCTGTGGGTCCTGCGGGTTCGCCGCCCGCCCCGGGTGTTCCGGGTGTTCCGGCTGCTCCGGCTGCGGGCCCTGGAGCGCGTCCTCGACCTCGGCCGAGGTCAGCACCGGTCCGGCTGCCGCGTCCGCCTGCTGCTCGGGCACCGGCTCGGCCACTGGCTCGGGCTCGGGCTCGGGCACCGGCTCCGGCTCCGGCTCGGGTGCGGCGACCACCACCTGGGCCCGCCGCAGCACCTCGTCCCCCCAGAAGAACCCCGTCACCACCGTGCGCACCACCGTCTCCGGCGCCACCCCCGACCGGGCCTCCACCCCGACGATCTCGGCCAGGTCCGGGTCCGCCGTCAGGCCCTCCAACCGCATCGGGCGGACCTTGGCCTTGGCCAGCCGGCCCAGCAACCGCCGCCGGGTCGCCTCGATGCCCTCGCCGCGCCCGAGCGCCACCAGCTCCCGGTCGAGGCCGAGGGCGGCCAGCGCGTCGTCCACCTCGACCAGGATGCCGAGCAGTTCGCGCTGCTCGGCCCGGGCGGCCTGCTGCTGCTCCGTCAGCTTGTTCCCCAGCAGGGATGCCCGGAACAGCAGTTGACCGAACTTCCGCTCCAGGTCGACGTCCTCGACGCCCGGCGGGATCTCCAGCCTCCGGGGGCCGTCGAACGGGTCTGCGGTCGGTGTGTCGGTCACTCGGGTACCTCGATCTGCGGCAGTACGGACAGGTCGGCCGCGTAGCGGGCGGGGACGGGCGGTTCGGGATCGGCGCCGCCCGGGGCGGGCTCGGCGAAGTCGGCGGCCAGCTCGGCGCGGTGCAGCACCAGCAGGGCGGGGACGGGCGGCAGCGGCGGGCGCTCGATCACCAGCAACGGTTCGGCGAGCGCGGGCGCGAGCAGCTCCGCGGCCTGGTCGACGGGCTCCGGCGGGAGGGGCTGCTGCAGGTCCGACTCCAGTCGCCGGTCCGGGTTCCGCAGCAGTGCGGCGGCCTCCTGGATCTGCTGACGGGTGTGGCGGCCCGCCCGCATCGCCGGTCCGACGGCGAGGTTGATCTCGCGTACACCGGCCGTGAGCGGGATGCCCAGGACCTCGTACGGCGACGGTTCAGGCAGTGGCATGGCGGGCTGTCTCTCTCCTCACGACTCACGGCTCACGACTCACGGCTCGGGACTCGGGACGGCTGCGACGACGGACGGGCTGGCGGGCTGGCGGGCTGACGAGCGGGACGGGCCGGCCGGCGGGCGGGGGCAGTTGCGTACGGTCTAGGACGACCGCAACTGCCGTGCGGTTGCCGTCAGTAGAGCGCGTTGATCCGCCGCTGCATGGCACGCAGGTCCGCGTCCTCCGGGCTGTGCTCGACGGCCTTCCGGGCCAGCTCGCGGGCCTCCCGCAGCTGTCGGGCGTTGGCCCGCTGGACGGCGTACGAGCCGTAGACGATGCCGAGTTCGCGGTGCAGTTTGCCGACGTCCTCCGGGGTGCGGGACAGGCCGAGCGCCTCCTCCAGCAGTCGGATCGCCTCGACGTAGCGGCGGGCCTCGTAGTGGCCGATGGCCTCGCCGCGCCAGACGCTGACCATCAGCTGCCGGATGTCGGCCGAGTCGTCGTAGGACTTGGCCTTCTGCAGCATCGCGGCCTGGGCGGTGAACGGCTTGTCCTGCATGTCGTCGAGGACGTGGTTGGCGAGCATCACCCCGACCCGGCGCGGGGCCTCGTGCTCGGCGTCGCCGTCCCACTCCGGGTCCGCGTCCAGGGCCTCCGCCATCCGCCGGACGGCGCGGGCGCGGTCGTCGGCGAAGGCGGCGGAACGGGCGAGGTGGCGCAGGACGAAGGCGAGTCCGAGCCGGTGGTCCGGGTCGGGGTTGAGGGCGATCAGCGCCCGCCAGGCCTCGGCGGCCTCCTCCAGCTCGGCCACGGAGGCGTCGGTGCGGCTGAGCTGGCCGGCCCGGTTGCCGAGGGCGGCCTCCAGGAAGTGCCGGGCGGTCGGGTCGCCGGGGGCGAGCTCCATGCTCTTCTGCAGCAGGTCCAGGGCGCGGGTGTAGTCCTTGTCCTCGTTGTTGATCTTGCGGGCCCACTGGGCGTACGTGGCGCCGAGGTCGCCGCGCACCTCGGGGTCGTCGGGGGCCAGCGCGTACGCCTTCTCCAGCAGTTCGGCCGCGCCGGCTTGGTCGTCGACGGTGCTCTTGAGCAGCGCGCGGGCGGCCCGGACGCCGCACTCGGCGGCGATCGTGGCGGCGTCGGCCGGCAGTGCGGCGCCGGGGACGGCACGGGCGCGGGTGAGGCAGTCCAGGGCCTCGCGCCAGTCCTGGTTGCGGTGGTGCGCACGGGCCTGGCTGACCAGGGACACGCCGAGAAGTTCCTGCCAGTCCTCGCCGCGCTCGCCCTCGGCCACCCCGTCCAGGGCGGCGACGGCAGCGGCCTGACGGCCCTGCAACTGCAGGTAGTGCTGCGGGCCGAGCGCACCGAACAGGCTGAGGGCCCGGGCGATCGGCGGTGCGTCCGGCCCGGCGGCGGCGCGCCGCCGGTCCCCGACGGCCCGCTCGAAGGCCTCGGCCCAGGCTGCGGGTCCGGTCCGGGCGCGGAGCAGCCGGTCGAGCGTGGGGCCGACCGTCAGCCGGCGGGCGGGGCAGCCGGGCAGGGATATCCGGACGTCCTCCTGGGCGAAGGCGTCGGCGCTGTGGGCCTCCATGCCGAGGAGCAGCGTCCAGGCGGTGACCTCGTCGCCGCTGCGGCCGACGGCGCGGTCGAGGACGCGCAGGTCGTCCCGGAGGCGGTCGATGAGCCCGGTGCGGGCGGCGGCCAGCCGCTGCGGTTCGGCGGTGCGGCCGGTGATCCGGGCCGACTCGGCCCACAGGTCGGGTTGGTGCAGGGCCGCGACCAAGCAGCCGAGCGTCCAGGCCCAGACCTCCTCGTCGGCCGTACCGGAGCCGGTCGTACCCGAGCCGGCGGCGCCCGAGTCGACGGCACCGGAGCCGGCCTCACCGGGGGCCGGGGCGGCGGCCGCCGCGAGCCGGTACCCGGCCAGGCCGAGGGCGTGCAGCAGCCGGGGGTGCGCCGGGTCCTTCAGCAGCAGCTCGCGGTAGGCCTCCCAGGCCTCGCGGTGGCGGCCCTCGGCCGCGTACTGGTGCGCCTCGTGCTCGGCGAGCACGACGAGCGTGCCCGCTGCCTGCGGGTGTTCGGGGGCGAGGGTGAGGGCCTGGCGCAGGTCACCGGCGGCGCGGCCGGGCTGCCCGGCGGCGAGGGCGGCACCGGCCCGCCGGACCAGGACGGCGGCGCGGACGGCGGTGGCGTCGGCCGGCAGGTCGGCCAGCGCCTCGTCGTGGCGGCCGAGTTCGGCGCGCAGCAGGGCGAGGTCGAGCCGCACCGGTGCGGCCGCGGCGCTGTCGCCGAGCGCCGCGGCCCAGGCGGCCAGGACGGGTTCGGCCTGCTCGGGTGCGCCGACGCGGCGGGCGCAGTCCAGGACGGCGCGCAGCGCGGGGCCGGCGCAGCGGACGCAGCGGGGTGCGCCGGTGCCCTCGGGCGCGTGCAGGTGGTCGGCGCAGGCCTCGCGGCCGCAGCCGCCGCAGGCGCCGGTGGCGGTCGAGGTCCGGTCGCAGACCGCGCAGTCGCCGGCGCGGCCGGCCGCGGAGGACCGGTCGGCCCGGGTGGCCGCGGTCAGGAAGTGCCGGTACCAGTCCAGCGCGGCGGCCCAGTTGCCGGCCCGTTCGGCGAGCAGGGCGCGCAGTCGGGCGACCGCCGGGTCGCCGGCCGGGTCGGGCGGGCCGAGCAGGGCGATCGTCTGGGCCGGGCGGCCGGCCAGCAGGGCGACGGCGGCGAGGTGGTAGCGGTCGCGCAGGCCGCCGCCTGCGTCCAGCAGGGTGGCGGCCGTCTCCGGCGCGCCCTCGGCGAGGGCGAGGGCGGCGCGCAGCCGGGCCTGCCGGTGGGTGAGGGCGCCGGGCAGGGTGTCGGCGAGGGCGAGCGCGGCGGTGGCGCGTTGCCGTGCCTCGGGACGGTCGCGGCCGGTGGCCAGCAGGTGGGCGGCCTCGCGCAGGGCGGCCTCGCGCAGCGCCGCGCGGTAGCCGGGGGCGGCCGGGTGCTCGGTGGTGGCCTGCTGCCAGAGCTCACGGGCGGCGACCGGGTCGGCGGCCAGGCGGGTGCGGGCGAGCCGGTCGCGGGCCAGGGCCCGGCGCTCGCGCAGTTCGTCGTCGTCGAGGGGCTCCCAGCGGGCGAGGGCGCCGGCCGGGTCGTCGGTGCGGGCGAGGGCGAGGCCGTGGTGGAAGGCGGCGATCCGGGTCCAGCGGGAGCCCGGGTCGGTGTCGGACTCGGCGCGCAGCAGCGGCTCGGCCTCGGTGGTCCGTCCGGCGGCGAGCAGGGCGGCGGCGAGCCGGATCCGGGCGGGACGCCAGCCGGGGGCCTGGTCGAGGCCGGCGCGGTAGTCGGCGGCGGCCTCGGCCGGGTGCTCGGCCCGTTCGTGGACCAGGGCGAGGCCGAACCGGGCCGGGGCGTGGGCGGGTTGGAGGGTCAGGGCGGCGGTGAACTGCTCCCGGGCCTGGTCGTCGGCGCCGAGCAGCAGGGCGAGCCGGCCGAGGGCGTAGCGGGGGCGGGGGTCGGTCGGGGTCTCGACGGCGGCGGACGCGAGGTCGGTCCAGGCGGCCTCGGTGCTGCCGAGCCGCTGCCTGGCCAGGCCGCGGAAGAGCAGGCTGTCGGTGCGCAGCGCCGGGCCGCGGCCCCAGGGGGAGGGTTCGCCGGGGCCGCGCCGCAGGGCCTCGTCGAAGGCGGCGACGGCGGGTTCGTCCCGGTGCAGGGTGTACAGCTGGGCACCCCAGCGGAACCACAGTTCGCCGCTGCCGCCGGGGGCCGCGGCGGCGAGCAGCGCCTCGGCCTCGGCGGCCCGGTCGGTGTCGCGGAACAGGGCGGCGCGGGCGAGCACCGGCCAGTCGCGGCCGGGCAGGGCGGCGAGGACGCGGACGGTGGTGTCCTCGCGCTGTCCGGGGTCGCCCTCGCGGCAGCGGCGTTGCAGCCAGTCGACGGTCCGGGCGGCGGTCTCGGCCTCCTCGCCGGGTTCGGCGCCGGCGGCGGTGGCCCGCAGGAGGGCGAGCAGTGGTCCGAGGTCGCCGTCCGGGGCCTGCATCCGTTCCTCGGCGAGGCGGCACAGGGTCCACCGGGGCAGTCGGCCGGCCGGGTCGGCGAGCAGCGGGAAGGCCTCGCGGTAGAGGGCGAGGGCGGCCGGCCGGTCGCCGGTGGGGAGGGTGGCCTCGGCCTGGCCGATCAGTGCGAGGCCGCGCTGCGGGCCGAGTTCGGCGGGCCCGGTGGCGAGGCTCCCGGCCAGTCGGGCGTAGCGGCGGCGGGCCTGGGCGGTCTTGCCGGCGGCGAGCCGTTCGGCGGCCGCGGTCAGGGCCTTCGCCACCGTGTCGGCGTCCAGGGCCCGCCGGCGGCGGGCCAGTACGACGACGGCCGCACCGGCCAGTGCCACCACGATCAGCAGCACCGCTAGCAGCGCCATGCACCGTCCCCCTGTGTCAGGATGTCGTCCACTCATGATCAAAATGGCGCGGGCGACCATGAATTGACGTCGTGTCGTGATGTTGCTCGGGCGCCATCAGAATAGGCCCTCGACCGGACAGACGAACAGGAAAGAGCACTATCCTGGGCAACGCATCAGCAGGGCGTGAACAAGCGCGTCAACAGCGGTCATAAGCGTCGAGCGGTTCAGAAGCGTCGGGGGTCGTGTGTCCGAGTCGCGTTGGGTGCCCGGGCTCCGGTTCGGGCCGGAGTTCGACCCCGAGCAGTACGAACTCCTGGAATTCCACCACCGGGGCGGCGAAGCCGAGGTGTGGCGGGCGGTCCGGACCGGCCACAACGGCCGCAAGGAACTGGTCGCCGCGAAGATCATGCTGGAGCGCGACCCGTCCGAGGTCCGGCGCTGGCTGGGGCGCTGGGACGACGTCTCGCACAACGCCCATCGACTGGGCGTCACCGACCTGGTGGTGCCCAGCTTCCTGCTCGGCCCCTCCCCGCACCGGCCCGGGGCGGTGCCCTCCGGCGGGCTGCTCGGCTACCAGATCTCGCCGTGGGTCGAGGGCGTGCCGCTGCACACCTGGGCCCGCGCCCAGCGCGGCGGTCCGGCGGCGGTGGCCGAGGTGCTGTCCCGGCTCTGCCGGATCGTCGACGACCTGCACCGCAAGCGCTGGGTGCACCGCGACATCTCCCCCGCCAACGTCCTGGTGGACGGCCAGGGCCAGGTCAAGCTGATCGACCTGACCTTCCTCGCCCCGCTCGACCACACCCTGACCGTCGCGGTGTTCACCCCCGGGCACGTCCCGCCGGAGGCCGAGCAGGTGGGCGGCTTCCCGACCCTCGCCAAGGACCTGTTCGCGGTCGGCACCCTCGCCCGTACCCTGCTGCTGCCCGACCACGGCCGGCTCGACCACCGGCTCGCCGCCGAACAGGCCCGCGCCGAACTGCTCGCGGCCGGCTACGCCGACGAGCTGGCGCGCTGGGCGTGCGAACCACTGGCACGCGACCCGGAACGCCGCCCCGCACCGCTCGGCCCGTGGGTCGCCCGCGGCCGCGAACTTCTGCGCTCCCACCGGCCGGTGGCCCGCACCGCGGGCCTGGCCGTGCTGCCCGACCGGGCCGGGCGCCCACTGGTGGTCACCGGCGGCTCCGAGGGCACCGCACTGACCGGCCCCGGCCACCCCGGACAGCGCCTTCCGGCCGGCCAGGGCCCAGGAGCCGTACGGGAGTTGACGGCCGGCTGGGCCGGGCGCCAGGGCGAGCTGGTGGTCTGCGCCGAGGACCGCGGCAACACCCTCTGGATCGGCACCTCGGCCGGCTGGTGGGAGGCGGCGCGTGGCGTCAACGGGCTCGCGGGGGCAGTCGGTCCGGGCGGGGAGATGACGGCGTGGACGGCCGTCGGCGGCGCGCTGCGCTCCTACCGCTGGGCACCCGGCCTCACCCTCACCGGCCAGGAGCTGCCCGGCTGCCCCGCCGACCGGGTGCTCGCGGCCATCGAGGAACGGCCCGGCTGCTGGCTGGTCCTGGTCGAACACCGCGGCCGGATCCTGAGCTGGCGGCCCGGATCCGCCGAACCGCCCGCCCCGCTCGGCCCCGACGGCGCCCTGCGCGCCGGGGCGCTGGCCCGCGCCTCCGGCGGACCGCAGGCAGCCACCCTGCGGCCGGACGGCTCCGTCCAGCTGCACGCCCTCGGCTCCACCGGGCCCGGCACCCAGATCGGCGACGGCGAACCCTCCCTCGACATCGCCATGGTGGGCCACCGCGGCGGCCCCACCGTCGCCCTGGCCGGCGCCGGCGGCGTCCGGCTGCGACTGCCCGCCGGCGGCGCCTCCCGCCGCCCGCGCTGGTGGCGCCCGACCCTGCGCCCGGCCACCCGGGTCGCGCTGGCGATGGGCGACGACTGGCGGCTCTGCCTGGCCGCGGTGGTCGAGGGCGAGCTTCAGGTCTGGCAGGAGGACGCGGCGTACCGCTGGCAGGCGGTGGAGCTGCCGGAGGGGGCCTGAGCCGCACGGCCCGGGGCCCGGCCCGGCCCGCTCCGGTGGCGAAGGGTCAGGCTTGCGACACTACGTGCACCGGGCCGACCGCGCTCACGTACGCCTCGCCGCCGGTCGGCCAGGACCGTTCCGAGGCCGCGACCAGGATGTCGGGCAACCCGGATGCCTCGGGCCGGAGTTCGACGCGGTGGTCGTGGCCCCGGAAGTCACTGTCGAGGACCTTCGCGGGGAAGGAGCCCGCCACCGGTTCTGCGGTGAGCCGGAGTTGGCCCGGACGGAGCAGGGCGAGGCCGCTGCGGAGCGCCGGGACGGGCCCGGCCAGCGCAAGGGCGCCGAGGGCGGTGTGGGCCTCGACCTCCTTGATCTCGGCGGGGATCAGGTTCGCCTCGCCCAGCACCCGGGCCACGGCGGCGTCCGTCGGGCGGTGGTAGAGCTCGTCGGGGCTGCCGGACTGGGCGATGCGGCCGTCGCGCAGGACGGCGATGGTGTCGGCGAAGGAGAGCGCCTCGTCCTGGTCGTGGGTGACCAGGACCGCCGTGGTCCCGGACTGCCGGAGCGTGGCCGCGACTTCACGGCGCAGCTGTGCGCGCAGGGTGGCGTCCAGCGCGGCGAACGGCTCGTCCAGCAGCAGGAGCCGCGGCCGCGGCGCCAACGCCCGGGCCAGGGCGACGCGTTGCTGCTGGCCGCCGGAGAGCTGGTGCGGGCGGCGCTCAGCCAGTCCGGGCAGGCCGACCAGGTCCAGCAGGTCGCCGACCCGGGCGCGCCGCTGTGAACGAGGCAGGCCGAAGCCGATGTTGGCGGCGACGCTCAGGTGCGGGAAGAGCGCGCCGTCCTGCGGGACGAGGCCGATGCCCCGGTGTTCGGCGGCAAGCCGGCTGCGGCCGTCGTCCAGGACGCGGCCGTGCAGCACGACCTGCCCGCCGGCAGCCGGGTGGAAGCCGGCCAGGACCCTCAGCAGGGTGGACTTTCCGCAGCCGGAGGGGCCGAGGACGCAGGCGAGGGCGCCGTCGGGCACGGTGAGGTCGATGCCGTGCAGGATCGGGCCGTGCCCGTGCGCGGCGTGCAGGTCGAGGACGGACAGACCGGTCATCGGCTCTTCCCAGGACGGCCGAGGGTTCGGCGGGTCAGCAGGAGGACGGAGGGGACGGACAGCGCGACCATCAGGGCCGCGTACGGCGCCGCGGCCCCGTAGGCGAGGCCGCTGGTGTAGACCCAGAACTGGGTGGCCAGGGTCTGGGTGCCGGTCGGGCGCAGCAGCAGGGTGGCGGTCAGCTCGGTGGAGGCGGTGAGGCCGACCATGGCGACGGCCGCGCCGAGGCCGGGCAGGACCAGAGGCAGGGTGACCCGGCCGAGCACGGCGAGCGGCCGGGTGCCGAGGGAGCGGGCGGCCTCCTCGACGCCGGGCGGGACCTGGGCGAGAGCCGCGCGGACCGCGGTGAGCGCGAGCGGGAAGAACAGCACGACGTACCCGGCGATCAGCATCGGCGGCTGCTGGTAGAGGGGCCGGGCCCAGCGCACGGCGAAGTACACCACCGAGAGCGCCACCGCGATGCCGGGCAACGCCCGGGTGAGGTAGGCGACCCGCTCGACCACGCGGGCCGGTCGGGTGCCGCGCCGCCAGCCGTACAGGGCGACCGGGACGGCCGCGGCGGTGGCGACGACGGCCGCACCGAGCGCGTACCCGAGGGTGGCGGCGGTGGCGCCCAGGACGGAGGCGGAGGGCAGGGTGGTCGAGCTGCCCTTGAGCAGCCAGTACGCCAGCGCGTAGAGCGGCACTCCGAGCGAGACGCCGACCAGCGCGGCCAGGGCGAGGAGCGCCGGGACCGTCCAGCCGCCGAGGCGTGCGGGCGGCGCGGTGCGGGCGACCGCGCCGTGCCGGGTGACGCGGGTCCGGCGGCCGGCCCAGGCCTCCAGGCCGACCAGCAGCAGGGCGAGCGCGACCAGGACCAGGGTGAGCAGCGAGGCGGAGGCCGCGTCGAAGCCGAGCTTGTACTGGGTGAACACGGCGGTGGCGAAGGTGGTGTACCGCAGCATCGCGAAGGCGCCGTACTCGCCGAGCAGGTAGAGCGAGACGAGCAGGACGCCGCCGGCCAGCGCGGGCCGGGTGAGCGGGAGGGTGACCCGCCACAGGGTGGTCAGGCGGCCGCGGCCGAGCGAGCGGGAGACCTCCTCGGCGGCGGCGTCGCCGTGCCGCAGGGCGGCCGCGACCGGCAGGAAGACCAGCGGGTAGAGCGAGCAGGTCATCACCAGCACCGCGCCCCAGTAGCCGTGGACGGAGCGGAACAGCGAGACCCAGGAGTAGCCGCGGACGAACTCCGGTACTGCCAGGGGCAGGGCGAGCGCGACGGTCCAGGCGCGACGCCCGGGCAGGGCGGTGCGTTCGACCAGGTAGGCGGCGCCGAAGCCGAGGACGGCGGTGGCGAGGGTGACGGCGGCGGTCAGGCCGAGGGTGTGCCCGAGCAGGGTGGCGATCAGCGGGCGGCCGAGCATCCGCCGGGTCTGGTCCCAACCGGCCTGCGCGGCCTGGGCGATGACGAAGCCGAGCGGCGAGGCGACCACCGCGACGACGGCGATGGCGGCGGGTGCGAGCAGGCCGGTGGCCCGCCACCGCCGCAGCGGGGACGGGCCTTCGGGTCGGAGGGGGAACGTCACTGGAGCAGACCGGCGTCCTGCAGCAGCGCCAGGGCCTGCTTGCCGTCGCCGAGCCGGGCCGGGTCGGCGACGGTGCCGATGCCGTCCAGGGCGGGCAGTTCGGGCTTGCCCTTCACCCCGTCGACGAGCGGGTACTCGTAGCTCGCGGAGTTCGCGATGACGGTCTGGGCGGGGGCGGAGGCGAGGTAGCCGAGGAAGGCCTGGGCGGCGGCCTGGTGCTTGCCGTGCTTGAGGACGGCGGCACCGGAGACGTCGACCAGTGAGCCGGGGTCGCCCTTGGGGAAGTAGTGCAGGGTCGCGTGGGTCTCGGCCGCGCCCTTCTCGTCGCGCATCCGGTAGAAGTAGTAGTGGTCGACCACGCCGCCCTCGACCTCACCGCTGTTGATCGCGTCGGAGAGGGTCTCGTTGCTGTCGTAGACCTTGGCGTTGTCCTTGAGGCCCTTGAGCCACTGCTTGGCGGCGTCCTCGCCCTTGGCCTTGAGGACCTGGGTGACGACCGGGGCGAAGTCGGTCTCGCCGGGGGCGATGCCCAGGCGCCCCTTCCACTCGGGCTTGGCCAGGTCGAGCACGGAGGCGGGCGGCGCGGTGTCGGCGGCCTTGCCGGTGGCGGCGAGGAAGGCGGCGCTGCGGGCGGAGACGCCGACCCAGTCGCCCTTGCCCGAGCTGTCGGCGGCCGGAACGGACTTGAGGGTGTCGGGGGCGACCGCGGCGAGCAGGCCCTTGTCGCCGAGGACGGTGAGCGCGGGCGGGTTCTCGGCGTAGAAGACGTCGGCCGGGGAGGCGTCGCCCTCCTGGAGGATCTGGTTGGCCAGTTCGGCCTCGTCGCCGGAGCGCAGCTCGACCTTGATGCCGGTGCGCTGGGTGAAGTCCTCGGTCAGCGCCTTGACGGTCTGTTCGTGCTGGCCGCTGTAGAGGGTGATGCTCTGGCCGGCCAGGGCGGTGCCGGAGGCTGCGGGCGCGCCGTCGGCGCTGCCGCTCGCGCTTCCCGAGCTGCCGCACGCGGTGAGCGCGAGCGCGCAGACGGCGACGAGGGACAGGCCTGCGAGGGGCCGGACGGTTCCGGGCATGGTGAGGGTCCTCCGGGGAAACGGGATCGGCCGTACGAGCCTGCGGCAGCTGCGGGGCACCGGCCTGACGGCACGAGAACCTAGAACAGGGAAGGCTTGCCTAACAAGTTTCGGAGCGTCACATCTCGGACCAGTCGCGGCCAGGTCGCGCTTCGGCCGCCGATCCCCCAAGTCAACGCAAAACACCCTTCAAGTGCAGGTCATAGCGGTCGCACACGGATGAATCGGGCGCCGTCCGGGGATCCACTGCCGGCGATCTTCACTACCGTGCGTCACGGCGGCCGGAGGTACCGGAACGGCCCGGACGCACCAAGGCCCCCGATCCACCGACGGCCGGAACACACCGAGGCTCCGGGACCCCGATCGGGGTTCCGGAGCCTCGGCCCGGCGGTGGAGAGTGGTCAGGCACCCCTGCGGATCGCCGGAAGCGACGCAGTGGAAGCGGGTCAGTGGGAGCGGGTCAGGGGGAGCGGCGCGGTGGAACCGGGTCAGCGGAAGCGGCGCAGCCGGAGGCTGTTGCCGACGACGAAGACCGAGGAGAAGGCCATGGCGGCGCCGGCGATCATCGGGTTGAGCAGTCCGGCGGCGGCCAGTGGCAGGGCGGCGATGTTGTAGCCGAAGGCCCAGAAGAGGTTGCTTCTGATGGTGGC
>NZ_JBHWCL010000024.1:0-84798 GCF_042735125.1 Kitasatospora sp. NPDC059599
CCACCCGGCCGTCCTGGTGCTGGTGGACGGCCGGGTGGCCGGGGTCCTGCCGGGGGAGGCGTTCGCGGACTGACGCGGCGTCAGATGTCGCTCGTGGGGGCGAGGATGGCGGAGACCACCCGGTCCAGCGTGCGGTCGAAGGCCTTGTCCGGGTCGGCGGGCGGGCCGGCGGTCGCGAACGCCTGCGCCAGGTGCGGGAATTCGCCGCCGGCCGCCGCCCGGCCGAGGTAACCGACCAGCTCGGCCTGCCACTTGGCGCCCGCGGCGGCCGTCTGCTCGTACTGTGCGAACTGGGTGACGAACCCGTTGAACAGCGCCATCGCCTCCATCCGGGCCCCGCCGCCCAGGCCGGTGGGGGCGGTGACGGCCAGGAAGTGGTCGGTGTAGCGCAGCGCGTTGGGGCCGATGCTGGGTCGGGCCAGCAGCAGTGTGGGCAGCCAGGGGTGGCGGCGGGAGATGCCGAGCTGCTGGTGGGCGAGGTCGGCGAGGTCGGCCCGGACGTCGCCGCTCGGCGCGGCCGGCAGCCGGTACTCGCCGGCGACCGCGTCGAGCATCAGGTCGAGCAGGTGCTCCTTCTTCGGCACGTAGTTGTAGAGCGACATGGTGCCCGCGCCGAGCACGGCCGCGACTCGGCGCATGGAGACCGCGTCCAGGCCCTCGGCGTCGGCGATCCCGATGGCCGCGGCCGCGATCGAGTCGCGGCTGTGGGCCGGGCGCGGGCCGCGGCCGGTGCGTTCGGGGCGCAACCAGATCAGTTCGGGTGCCTCGGGGGGCGTGGGCTTGGCCGGCCCGGGGCCGCCGGTCGCGGGCCCGCCGGTCGCGGAACTGTCGGTCACGGGCCCGCCGGTCACGGAACTGTCGGTCACGGGCCCTGCCTGGTCGGACGCGGCCGTGCTGGACGGCGTGGGCTTGCTGGACGGCACTGGAAGATCACCTCGCCCTCCCATCTTAGATACGTACGCCGTACGTAGTAGGGTGGCGTCCGCACGCACTTCTACGTACGCTGTACCTAGAGAAGGGCAGAGTCATGTCCGGCACCACCCGGCCCGCCATCGAGATGGCGGGCGTGGAGAAGCGCTTCGGCGCCACCGAGGCCCTGCGCGGCCTCGACCTCACCGTCCCGGCCGGCACCGTCTGCGGCCTCCTCGGCCCCAACGGCGCCGGCAAGACCACCGCCGTCCGCGTGCTCGCCACCCTGGTCGCCCCCGACCGCGGCGTCGCCCGGGTCGCCGGACACGACGTCGTCCGCGCCGCCGAGGACGTCCGCCGCGCCATCGGGCTCGCCGGGCAGCACGCCGCCGTCGACGAGGGCATCACCGGCCGCGACAACCTCCACCTGCTCGGCCGGCTGCACCGCCTCGGCGCCCGCCGGGCCCGGGCGCGCGCCGACGAACTGCTGACCCGCTTCGGGCTCGACGAAGCCGCCGACCGCCTGGTGCGCACCTACTCCGGCGGCATGCGGCGGCGCCTCGACCTCATCGCCAGCCTGGTCACCAGCCCGCCCGTGCTCTTCCTGGACGAGCCGACCACCGGGCTCGACCCGCGCAGCAGGCAGGAGATCTGGGACACCGTCAAGGAGTTGGCGGACGGCGGCACCACGGTGCTGCTCACCACCCAGTACCTGGAGGAGGCCGACCGGCTCGCCGACCACATCGTGGTCGTCGACCACGGCGCCGCCATCGCCACCGGACCGCCGGACCGGCTCAAGGCGGCGATCGGCAGCCAGGTCTCCGTCACCCTGGCCGATCCGCGGCAACTCGCCTCCACCGCCGTCGTGCTGTCGGCGATGACGGGAGGCGACGCGCGGGTGGACGTCGCCGAGCGGACCGTCACGGTGCTGACGGCCCCGGGCGCTTCCGTCCTGCTGCCCTCGCTGGTGCGGGAGTTGGACGGTGCCGGGGTCGTCGCGGAGGACGTCGCGGTGCGGGCGCCGTCGCTGGACGACGTGTTCCTGGCGCTGACCGACCGGCCGGCCGGAGGCTCCGGTGCGCCCGGAGGGTCCGCCGGGGGCGCGGAACCTGTCGGGGCCGCGGAACCTGCCGGGGCCGCGGAACCTGCCGGTTCCGTGGGGTCCGCCGGTGCCGCGGTGTCCGCCGAGGCCGGACGGGCCGCCTGATGGCCGCCATCGGGTCCGTGGCACCGCGCCCGTCCACCGTCGGCCGACTGGTTTCCGACACCTGGACGTCGATGCTCCGCATCCTGCTCAACTACCGCCACTCGCCGGGCTTGTTGGCCGCATCGCTGGGCGTCCCGGTGGTCATGGTGGTGGTCTTCGGCTACGTCTTCGGCAGTGCCATGCAGGTGCCGGGCGGCGGTGACTACCGGGAGTTCCTGATGCCCGGGCTGTTCGCCATGGTCGCCACCAACGGCGTCATGCCCACCATGGTCGGCGCCGCCCGCGACGTCGGGCGCGGGGTCACCGACCGGCTGCGTTCCATGCCGGTCTCCCGCACCGGCCTGCTGCTCGGGCAGACCCTCGCCGACCTGCTGGTCAGCGTGGTCGTGCTGGCGCTGCTGGCCCTGGTCGGCCTCGCGGCCGGCTGGCGCGCCCGGCACGGACTCGCCGACGCAGCCGGGGCGTTCGCACTGCTCCTGCTCTTCCGGTTCGTGATGACCTGGCTCGGCACGCTGCTCGGCCTGGCCGTCGGCAAGGAGGAGGCCGCCGGTCAACTCTCCGTCGTGGTCTTCCCGGTGGCGATGATCACCAACGCCTACGTGCCGACCCTCGGCATGCCCGGCTGGCTGCGCTTCGTCGCCGACTGGAACCCGATCAGCTCCGTCGTCCAGGCCTGCCGGGAGCTGTTCGGCAACCCCTCGGCAGCCGGTTCCGCCTGGCCCGTGCAGCACGCCTTGCTTGCCGCACTGCTCTGGAGCGCCGTGCTGCTCGCGCTCTGCATGCCGCTCGCCGTACGGAAGTTCGCCACGCACGGGCGCTGAGCAGGGCACCCCGGCGCGCCCGCGCAATGTGCTGGACAGGGCGGCCGGTGTGGTCTTGGGTGGGGCGCCATGGAGTACACCCACCTCGGCCGCACCGGCCTGACCGTCTCCCGCCTCTGCCTCGGCACCATGAACTTCGGCCCGCACACCGAAGAGGCCGACGCCCACCGCCTCATGGACACCGCCCACGAACGCGGCATCAACTTCTTCGACACCGCCAACGCCTACGGCCGCGACAGCGAGGGCAACCTCAAGGGTCGCACCGAGGAGATCATCGGACGCTGGTTCGCCCGCGGCGGCGGCCGTCGCGAGCGCACCGTCCTCGCCACCAAGGCCTACGCCGAGATGGGCGACTGGCCCAACGACGGCAAGCTCTCCGCGCTCGCCATCCGCAAGGCCGTCGAAGCCAGCCTGCGCCGGCTGCAGACCGACCACATCGACCTCTACCAGATGCACCACATCGACCGGGCGACGCCCTGGGAGGAGATCTGGCAGGCGATGGAGGTCCTGGTCGCCCAGGGCAAGATCGTCTACGTGGGCTCCAGCAACTTCGCCGGCTGGCACATCGCCCAGGCCCAGGAGGCGGCCCGCTCCCGCCACTTCCTCGGCCTGGTCAGCGAACAGTCGCTCTACAACCTGCTCGACCGCACGATCGAACTGGAGGTCGTCCCCGCACTCCAGCACTACGGCCTCGGGCTCATCCCGTGGTCCCCGCTGCGCAGCGGCCTGCTCGGCGGCGTCCTGCGCAAGGAGCGCGAGGGCACGCGCGGCCGCAGCGCCATGGGCTACGCGAGCGAACTCCTCGACAAGCACCGCGACCGCCTCCAGGCCTACGAGGACTTCGCCGACGAACTCGGCACCCACCCCGCGGACCTCGCCCTCGCCTGGCTGCTCTCCCGACCCGCCGTCACGGCCCCGATCATCGGCCCCCGCACCCCGGCCCACCTCGACGCGGCCCTCGCCGCGCTCGACCTCCGGCTCGACCGGAAGACCCTCGACCGCCTCGACGAACTCTTCCCGGGCCACCAGCCCGCCCCGGAGGACTACGCCTGGTAGGCGGCGCGGTCCCCGTGGTCAGGCCCGGCCCGGCTGTTCGGCCTGGGCCTGGGCGTGGGCCTGGGCCTGACGGCCGGAGCGGGCCCGGCCCGCTCCGGCTGTGGTAGCAAGGCAGGCATGAGCGAGACGAGGGGCCGGGGGGCGTACCACCACGGGGCGTTGCCGGAGGCGCTGGTGGCCGCGGCGTTCGAGGTGCTGGACGAGCAGGGGCAGGAGAGGGTGAGCGTCCGGGAGGTGGCGCGGCGGGCGGGGGTGTCCGCGGGCGACCGGCAGGCGCTGTTGACCGCGCTGGCGGACCGGGTGCTGGCGGACTTCGTGAGCTGGCAGGCGGCACAGGTGGCGGCCGCCGGTCAGGACGGCCGGTCGGTGATGCGGACGATCGGTCTGGGCTGCGTCCGGTACGCGCTGCACCATCCGCGGCGGTTCGAGCTGGTGCGTTCGCGGGTGTTCGCGGCCTCGCGGGAGCCCGAGCTGCGGGAGCAACTGGACGGCATCGACCGGGCGTTCACGGACCTGATCGTCGCGGACCAGGAGGCGGGCCGGTTGCGCCCCGGGGATCCGGCGCTGGTCGGCCTGGCCGGGCAGGCCCTGGTGTACGGGCTGGCGCAGATGATCGTGGACGGGTACCTGCCGGCCGGGAAGGCGGAGGAGGTGGCCGCGCAGGTGCTCGACACCTTCGGCCAAGGGATCGCCAACCGGCCTGTGCAGTAGTCGAATTGTGGCTGTAGCGAGCCTTGACCGGGTCATCGCGCGCTGATGTAATCACCGCTTACATGGATGCGGGTGCCGGTGCGGGGGCACCCGCGGTCAGCTGCGGGGAGGCCGGGATGTCCACGGATTCGACGGGGAGCGGGTTCGTCCGCTCGATGTTCGCCAAACCGCTGCCGGGCTACACCACCGCCGCCGCCACCGGCGACACCGTGGTGCTGCTCATCGGCATGCGGATCAACCGGTTCTGGGCCGTGCACCACTGGGGCCCGGTGATGTTCGCGATGTTCCGGATGCTGTACGAGCTGCGCCGCGGCTCCGCGCGCGGCCGCGAACGCGGCCTCCTCGGCCGCATCCTGCTCACCGCCTCGCCGCGCACCTACTACGTCGTCCAGTACTGGGAGTCGAAGGAGAAGCTGTACGGCTACGCGAGCGCGCCGGACGGCTTCCACCACACCGTGTGGGGCATCGCCAACCGCAAGCTGCGGGAGGGCAAGGCCCGCGGGCACGTCGGGCTCTGGCACGAGACGTACATCGTGCCGGAGGGCGGCTATGAGTCGATCTACTTCGACATGCCACCGTTCGGCCTGGCCGGCGCCACCGGTGCGCTCCCGGTCGAGGAGCGCGGACGCCACGCGGCCCAGCGGCTGGCCTACCGGTCGAGCGAGACCGGCGGCGCGGGGGACGCCGGCGGCGCCGGGAAGCGGGACGGGGACGTGGCCGTCGGGGACGGCGCGGCGGGCGCGTAGGTGGCGCCGACGGGCGAACCGGTGCCGTGATCGATCTCGGACTGAAGCCGGGCGGCCATCACCATCCAGACCACGAACGGGATCACGAACGCGATCCCCAGCACCGCCGTCACCCCGCCGAGTACGCCCAGCGCCGTCCTCTTCATGATTCCTCCCGCATCCCGTGCCGCTCCCGGCCCTGTGCCGCTCCAGGTCCTGTGTTGCTCCCAGCCTGTGTTGCTCCCGGCCTGGGTCGCTCCCAGTCCTGTGTCGCTCCTCGTCGGCGGCGTGATCACGTTAGGAGAACCCGCAGGTCGGCCGCCTGAGTACGGGTACTCAGGGAGTGTCGTGAGTCGGTCGGGCCGCCCGGCGTGAGAGCGTCGGGGGATGGTGGATCAGGGCAGCGCCGCGCGGCCGGTGCGGGTGGTGCACGAGGTGCCGTACCGGGCGCAGTGGGAGTCCCCGGAGCTGGTGCGGGAGATCGTCGACGGGCGGCTGGACGCGGCCGCCGACCCGCGCTGGGGGCAGTCCGGGGCGGTCGGCCCGGAGGAGTACGCGTGGTGGTCGTGGCGGCTGTGCGGGGTGGCCTGCCTGCGGATGGCGTTGGAGCACTGGTGGGGCGTGACGCCGACGGCGATGGCGCTGGCGGGCGAGTGCGTGGCGGCCGGCGCGTACGTGCGGGACGGTGAGAGCCTGCACGGGCTGATCCACGCGCCGTTCGCCGACTACGTCCGGCGGCGGTGGGGACTGGCCGCGCGGGCACGGGAGTTGACGCCCGAGGAAGTGTCGGCCGAGGTGGCCGGCGGGCGGTTGGTGATGGTGTCGGTGCACCCGTCGATCCGGGAGCCGGGCGGGCCGGAACCGGTGCGCCCCGGCGGCCACCTGGTGCTGGCCGTGGGCGCCACGGACACGGCGCTGCTGATCCACAACCCGTCCGGTTTCCCGGGGGAGTCGCAGTCCTTCGCGCGCGTGCCGTGGCGGTCGTTCGGGGCCTTCTACGCCGGGCGGGGGGTCGTGCTCGGCCCGCCCGAGCGCCGCGAGCCGTAGGTCGCCACGGGCCGCACGCCGTAGATAGTGGGTCGTGCAGGTCGCCGCGGGTCGTGCGGGCCGAGCGCCGCGGGCCCCGGCGGCGCTACGGATTGTCCGGCAGACCCACCGGGTTGACCGGCAACTCGCTGCGACACAGCGCCGACATCGGCTTCAGCGCCGCCGCCAACCGGTCGAGTTCGGCGCGCGGGTAGTCCTCCCACACCCGGGCGGCGGCCAGATCGGTGGCGGCCTCCAGGGCCTGGTGACGGATCCGGCCGAGCTCGGTGATCGCGCCCCCGGCGGTCAGCCAGCCGCGCTCGACCAGGCGCTCCGCGGCCGCCTCCCACTCGGCGTCCGTCCACCCGCGCAGCGGCTGCAGCGCCTCGCGCCGCACGTCCATCGCGCAGCGGACCACCAGTGCCTCGCAACCGTCCAGCCCGGCCGCCACCAGCGCGGCCACGTGGCCGTCCCCGCGGTGCTCGCGCATCACGGTCGCGGCCTGCCAGAGCCGCTCGTACACGCCGCTCGGCCGGGGCAGCCCGGCGTTCGCGGCGGCCAGCACCCGGCCCGCGCAGTCCAGCCGGGACGCGGCCTGCTCCAGGGTCTCCGCCACCAGCTCGACCTGCGCCCGGTCCACGTGCTCCAGCAGCCGGGCCAGCGTCGCCGCCGAGCCCTTCAGCCGGGCGGCCAGTGCCTCCTCCGGGCTCGCGTGCGACCACACCTCCGGCAGGGCGCGTTCGACCATCGTCGGGGAGAAGCTGAAGAACGCGGCGACCACCGGTGCCGCGTCCACCGCGCCGAGCGGGGCCGAGCGGCTCGCGAAGTAGCTGTGCAGCCGGCCGTGCAGCCCGGCCTCCTCGAAGGCGGCGCGGCCCTCGGGCAGGAAGTAGGTGACGGCGTGCACCGGCTCGAAGAGCCACCACAGGGCGCGGGCGGGGTGGACGAGATCGGCCATCGAGGGACCTTCCTCGGACGGAGCTCCGGGCGGGAGCGGGAGCTCGGCTGGTCGGGACGGCCCGGCGGGCGCCGTGACGGTCCGTGGCCCGGACCGCTGCGGCGGGTACGAGGACCGCTTCAAGGGCTGATGACCACGGCGACGGCCCCGGTAACCCCGGACGGGGTGTGATGACGGTCACGCGGGGGTCGCGCGTGCGGTCGGCGGTCGCACGGCACGAGATGATGGGGCGAGGCGCCCGTACCCGGGGAGCCCCCCAGCCCTCATGTGAAGGTAGTCGGTCATGGCCCAGATCAACCCCAGCATCCTGTCCGCGGACTTCGCCCGGCTCGCCGACGAGGCCGAGGCCGTCCGGGGTGCCGACTGGCTGCACGTGGACGTCATGGACAACCACTTCGTGCCCAACCTGACCCTGGGCGTCCCGGTGGTCGAGTCGCTCGCCCGCGCCACCGACACCCCGCTCGACCTCCACCTGATGATCGAGGACCCGGACCGCTGGGCCCCCCAGTACGTCGAGGCCGGCGCGGGCTCCGTCACCTTCCACGTCGAGGCCGCCGCCGCGCCCGTCCGGCTGGCCCGCGAGATCCGCGCCAAGGGCGCCCGGGCCTCGATGGCGCTCAAGCCCGGCACCCCGATCGAGCCGTACGAGGACCTGCTGCCCGAGCTCGACATGGTGCTCATCATGACCGTCGAGCCCGGCTTCGGCGGCCAGGCGTTCCTGGACATCATGCTGCCGAAGATCCGCCGCACCCGGGAGCTGATCGCCAAGCACGACCTGGAGCTGTGGCTGCAGGTGGACGGCGGCGTCGCCGCGAGCACCATCGAGCGCTGTGCCGAGGCGGGCGCGGACGTGTTCGTGGCCGGCTCCGCCGTGTACGGGGCGGAGGACCCGGCGGAGGCGGTCCGCAACCTGCGCGACCTCGCCGACCGGACCTCGGCGGACGCCTGGTGGTCCTGCCGGCACTGAGGCCCTGCGCCCCGGCGGGAACGGCTCGGGGCCGGACGGCCGCCGGACGGCCGTCGGATGGCCGGGCGCGAGTGGAGGAACCTCGGACCGTGATGGATGATCGGTGACGACGGACCCCTCTCCGCCCGGCCTTCCTCGTACGGTGGTGGAACCGCGATGAGCAACCTCGACCTCAAGCCCACCCCGACCGCCTGCGGTCGCGAGGCCAGCACCGGGCCGGTCCGAGACCTCCTGGCGGCCCGTCAAGTCCCGTTGGGTGGAAGCACGGTGGTGCGCCGCCTGCTCCCCAACCTCGGCCGCCGGATGGTCGGCGCCTGGTGCTTCGTCGACCACTACGGGCCCGACGACATCGCCGACGAACCCGGCATGCAGGTCCCGCCCCACCCGCACATGGGCCTGCAGACGGTCAGCTGGCTCCACCAGGGCGAAGTGCTGCACCGCGACAGCCTCGGCAGCCTGCAGACCGTCCGGCCGTACGAACTGGGCCTGATGACCTCCGGCCGCGCGATCTCCCACTCCGAGGAGTCGCCGCGCCCGCACGCCCGCCACCTGCACGGCGCCCAGCTCTGGGTCGCCCTCCCGGACGCCCACCGGCACACCGCCCCCGCCTTCGAACACCACCCCGACCTGCCCGTGGTCACCGCCCCCGGCCTGCGCGCCACCGTCATCCTCGGCACCCTCGACACCGCCACCTCGCCCGGCACCACCCACACCCCCCTGGTCGGCGCCGACCTCGCCCTCGCCGAGGGCGCGGACCTCCGGCTCCCCCTCGTCCCCGACTTCGAGTACGCCGTGCTCGCCATGTCCGGCCGCGTCGACGTCGACGGCGTCCCCGTCGAACCCGGCTCCATGCTCTACCTCGGCTGCGGCCGCCCCCACCTCCCCCTCCACGCCCGCACCGACGCGGCCGTCCTCCTCCTCGGCGGGGAACCCTTCGACGAGAAGATCGTCATGTGGTGGAACTTCATCGGGCGCTCCACCGAGGACATCGCGCGGGCCCGGGCGGACTGGATGACCGGCAACCGCTTCGGCGAGGTCCGCGGCTACGCCGGCGACCGCCTGCCCGCCCCCGAACTCCCCGCCACGCCGCTGAAACCGCGCGGACGGGCGCGCTGACCTGCGGAGACATAGCTCTCGGGATTGTGTCTGGGGCCTGCCGGCCGGTGTGCTCCGGGCGCTCCTCAGGTCCTGGAGCGAGGGACGCCCCCTCAACCGCGTCTCGCGGTCGGCGGAAATCCGGTCGTGGCTCGCGCCGGCAGCCACCAGGACGATCGGCCTGCGCTCGGCGCCGGCGAGGTCGGGCGGCGTGCCGAAGGTCACGGCGTCTTCTCCGTCGGGGTGGTTCGGGCGGGTCGCAGCTGCTGCGGGATCGGTACGTCCGGGGCGGCGAGGCGGAACAGCAGCCTCGGTCCGAGCCGTTCCGCCTGGTCGGTCCCGACGACCAGCACGAGGTCGCCCTCGGCGGCTGTCTCGAAGAGCCGCTGCTCCGGTCCGGGTTCGCACGGTCCGGAGCGGACGCGGTGGACGGATCCTGCTCCGAGCGCCCGGAGGGCGGCCTGCTCGACTGCGTCCAGCGGATCAGGTGTGAGGTGGGCGGCAAGCGGGGTGCTGACCGGCAGCAGCACCACGTGGTCGGCATCGCCGAGAGCGGCGCCGAGCTCGTCGGCGTGCGCACTGGTGCGGGCGAGGCCGTCCGGCTCCAGGACCACGATCAGCGAGCCCTCGGTGAGCATCCGGGCGGCCGTGACGTCCTGCGCGATCTCGCGAGGGTGCCGGGCACGGGAGTCCACCACGGTGATGCCGGACTGCGTGCCAACCGTGGCCAGCGAACGCTCGACGCCGCGGAAGGCGCCGGCTCGCTCGGCGAGGACCTGCGGGCCCTCGCCCAGGATCAGGGCGGTGGCGATGGCGGCGCACACGGCCAGGGCGTGGTGGCGGCCGGTGACCGGGAGGACGAAGGCGTGGTCCGTCCCCTCGTATCGCAGGGTGACGCGGAAGTCCTCGCCGGTCCAGCGGGGCCTCGTGATCCACACGACGTCGGTCGGGTCGGTGCCGACGGTGACCACATGCGGTCCGGGCCGGTCGCTCAGGCGCTCGCGCAGGATCTTCGCGCCGTTGTCCCAGGTGGGCAGGACGACGGTGCCGGCGCGGCGGGCGAGGAGCTCGGCGGCGTCGAGGCCGGCGATGTTGTCCTCGTAGTGCGGGGCGTTCGCGTCGGTGGTCAGGATGAGCGCGGCGGCGAAGCGGGGGCCGTGGTGGAGGAAGTGCGGTGCGGGGCGGTGCTGCCAGGCGCCGGGCGGAGCGGCTTCGTGGGTGGTGGTGTCCGGGCAGAAGTCCGCGACGATACGGCCGTCCCCGGCGTGGCCGGCGCTGCCGCCGCCGGCCGGGGTGTTCAAAACCCAGCCCGTCTGGCCGTCATCCAGCACGGCCGCCAGGGCGGCTGCCGCGCTCGCGGTGCTGTGACTGCCCGCCACCGCCACCGCCTCGGACCCCGCCCCGGCACAGATGGCCGTGAGCGCGACGGCCCGGCCGAGGATCGGCAGCCGCAGCACCTGGGCGTGGTCGAGCTCGGGATGTGCCCCGGCGAAGACACCCGACCACACCACGGCCGTCCGGTCGGTGCGCACGTGCTCAGGCTTGAAGCCCAGCCGCACCTGGACGCCGGCAGCGCTCAGCGCGGCCACCGCCAGGCTGTCCCGGTCGGCCTCGGGGACGCTGCCGGTGACGTCGGCGCCACTGCCGGCCAGCCACAGAGCCAGGCCCTCCATGCCGGGAGCGGCGACATCGACCAGGTGTACGGCCCTCAGCAGATCGGGCACGGCAGACGTGGCCGGGCCCGCGACGGGGTGGCTGCCGGGGTGGGTGGTGGTGTCCATCATGGTCTCCAAGGGGAAGTCAATGGAAGGAAGTTGAGCGAAGCGGGGAGGGAGCGACCCGCCGCCGATCCGGGGCACCGGGGACGCATGGCCGGCGGCGGGGCTGTGCCGGACCGAAGCGTGTCCGATCGGTGGACCGTGCTGTGTTGCCTTGGTCCTCTGCTGACCGCCGTTCAGCGTTGCGAGGTACTCGGTCCCGAGTTCACCGCCTCTGGCGGGTGAGGCATCGTCGAGGCTGTCCGTCCGGCCCTGGGCGCGCGGTGTTTTCCGCGGCTGCGGTGCCCGGGGGTTCCGGGGAGCGTCTGCGACCAGGTGGCTACCGGGTTGCCGAGCCAGCGGGTGGCGGGAGGGACCGCCTCGCCGCGCATGACCAGCGAGGCCGCGCCGACCGACGAGCCCGGCCCGAGGGTGGCGCCCGGAAGGATGATCGAGTGCGGTCCGATCGACGAGCCCTCGGCCAGGCGCACCTCGTCCAGCCGCATCACCCGGTCGTGGAACAGGTGGGTCTGCAGCACCACCCCGCGGTTGACGCTGGCGCCGTCGTCCACCCGCACCAGGTCGGTCTCCGGCAGCCAGTGCGTCTCGCACCACACACCCCGGCCGATCCGGGCGCCCAAGCTGCGCAGCCAGATGTTCAGGAACGGCGTGCCGATCAGGGTCGAGCCCAGCCACGGCATGGCGAGCTCCTCGACGAAGGTGTCGTAGAGCTCGTTGCGCCAGACGAAGGTCGACCAGAGCGGGTGCTCGGCGGCCCGGAACCGGCCCAGCAGCAGCCACTTCACCAGGGTGGTGGTCAGGCAGGCGGCGATGCCGGCGCCGAGCAGCACCGGACCGCCGCAGGCGATGGCGGCCGCCAGGCCGTCGGTGCCCATCACGTCCTGCAGGGCGGCGAAGGTCAGGTCGCCCAGCAGCGCGCTGCACACCACCGGCAGGAACCGGCACAGCTCCACCGCGGCCCGCGCCAGCACCAGCCGCCGGGGCGGGTCGTAGGTGCGGCTCGGGTCGCCGGTGTCCGCGACTCGGGGCAGCGCGATGCCCGGCCGGCCGAGCCAGGACGAGCCCGGCGTGGCGTGCGGCGGCGTGTCGGCCAGCACGCCGACCAACGCGTCGTCCGGCAGCTCGCGGCCGGCCGCGACGATGCCGGAGTTGCCCACGAAGGCCCGTCGGCCGACCCGGGCCGCCCCGAGCCGCAGCCAGCCGCCGCGCACCTCGAACGGTGCGACCAGGGCGTCGTCGGCAAGGAACGCGCCGTCGTCCACCCGCATCAGCCCGGGCAGCGTGAGCACCGTCGAGGCCTCCACCCGGCGCCCGACCGTCGCGCCCAGCAGCCGCAGCCAGACCGGCGTGAAAAGGCTGGCGTAGAACGGGAAGAGCGAGCCGCGCGCGGTGTCCATCAGCCGCGCGACCACCCAGACGCACCAGCCGACCCGGCCGTGCACCGGGTGGTACCCCGGCCTGATCGGCCGGCTGAACAGCCGGACCAGCAGCGCCAGCAGCAGCGCGTGGCAGCTTACCGCGACCGCCACCAGCACCGGCGTCACCAGCATCAGCTGCAGCAGCGCGGAGCCCAGCGTCCGGTCGGTGTCCAGCAGCGGACAGGCGAGCGCCAGGGCCGGCGCGGCGGAGGCCGGCGGCAGCAGACCGAAGCCGAACAGGCCGAGGCCGTAGGCGAGTTCCCAGCGGCGGGACCGGTGATGCTCGGGGCGAGGCCAGCCGGAACCCGCAGGGGCGGCGTCGGGGGCCGGGCGGGCCGGCGAGCCGTGCACGTGCGCGTCGGCCGGTACCGGGTCGAGTACGCAGCTGCCGGGGGCGACGTCGGCCCGGGCACCGACCCGGGCACCCGGCATAAGGGTGGACCGAGTGCCGACCCGGGCGCCCTCGCCGACCTCGACCGCGCCCAGGTGCAGCAGGTCGCCGTCCAGCCACCAGCCGGCCAGGTCGACCTCGGGCTCGATCGAGCAGCCCGCGCCGAACCGGCCGAGGCCGCTCACCGGCGGCATCGCGTGCATATGGACGTCTTCACCGATCTCACAGCCAAGTGCTCGGGCGTAGTAGCCGGCCAATGGGGTACCAGCCACTACTGCGACGTTGAACATCGCGACCGTCCGCTCGGCGGCCCACAGCCGCAGGTGCACCGAGCCGCCGCGCGGATAGCTGCCGGGCTTCACCCCGGTGGTCAGCAGCCGGGCCGTGCCGGCCCCGATCACCAGCCGCCCGGGGACGCTGGACAGCACCGCCCAGCCGATGAGGATCAGCCACCACGGGGTGTACGGCGACCGCAACAGGGTGCCGCCGGACAGGTTGTCCAGCGCGGCGAGGCCGAGCACCCAGCGCAGGCTGCCGACCGTGTACAGCACGGCGAGTACCAGGAACTGCACCGGACCGGCCCGGCGCGGGGTCGGCCGGACGGTCCGCTGCTCGCGCGGCGGGCCGCCCAACTCGTCCAGTCTGGCGGCCATGTCGAGCAGGCCGGGGTGGGCGTAGAGGTCCGCGATCGAGACGGCGGGGTACCGCTCCCGCAGCGCCGAGACCAGCTTGGCGGCGGACAGGCTGGTGCCGCCGAGCGCGAAGAAGTCGCCGCCGGCGCCGACCGGGGTGCCCAGCAGCGCCTCCCATTGCCCGGCCAGCCAGCCGGCCGTACCGGTCGGGCGCGGGCCGTCGGCGCCGGCCGGGCCGGTGGTGGCGAGCGGCCAAGGCAGGGCGCTCCGGTCGACCTTGCCGGAGGTCTTGGTGGGCAACCGGTCCACCACGCCGAGCACCGGTACCAGCGACTGCGGCAGTCGCTCCAGCAGGAGTGAACGGGCGGCGGCCGGGTCGAACGGGGCGCCGTCGTGCAGCACCAGATAGCCGACCAGCACCTCGCCGCCGGCCGGGGTCCTGCGCACGGCCGCCGCGGCAGCCCGTACCCTCGGCAGTGCCTGCAGCGCGGCGTCCACCTCGCCCAGTTCGATCCGACGGCCGGCCAGCTTGATCTGCTCGTCGGCGCGGCCTATGAAGACCAGGCCCTCCGGCTCGGCCCGCACCAGGTCACCGGTGCGGTAGACCCGCGGGCTGCGCAGGTAGGGGCTGCGGCCGTACTTCTGTGCGTCCTTCTCCGGGTCCAGGTAGCGGGCGGCTCCGACGCCGCCGATCACCAGCTCACCGGTCTCGTGCCAGGCGACCGGCTTGCCCTCGCCGTCCACCACGCCGATCTCCCAGCCGTCCAGCGGGGCGCCGATCCGCACCGGCTGCCCGGGATGCATCTGCGCGGCGGTGGCGACCACAGTGGTCTCGGTCGGACCGTAGGTGTTCCAGAACTCCCGGCCGGGCACCGCGATCCGCTCGACCAGCTCGGGCGGGCAGACCTCGCCGCCGACGATCACCAGGCGGACCTGGGCCAGGCACTCCGCCGGCCAGAGCGCGAGCAGCGTCGGCACGGTGGAGACCACGGTGATGCCGCGCTCGACCAGCCAGGGCCCGAGGTCGGTGCCGGCCTTGACCAGCGAGCGTGGCGCGGGCACCAGGCAGGCGCCGTGCCGCCAGGCCAGCCACATCTCCTCGCAGGAGGCGTCGAAGGCGACGGACAGGCCGGCCAGCACCCGGTCGCCCGGGCCGAGCGGCCGGCGCTGCAGGAACAGCCGGGCCTCGGCGTCCACGAAGGCCGCCGCCGAGCGGTGGGTGACGGCGACGCCCTTGGGGCGGCCGGTGGTGCCGGAGGTGAAGATGATCCAGGCGTCGTCGGCCGGCGACGGCCAGGCCGGCTGCCCGCCGGGGTGGACGTGCGGGGTGGGCGTGATGGTGCGGCCGGCCCCGAGCACCGCGCAGACCTGGGCGTCCTGCCAGATCATCTCGGCCCGCTCGTCCGGGTCGTCGGCGTCCACCGGGACGTACGCGGCGCCGACCCGCAGCACGGCGAGGATGGCGAGGTAGAGGTCGGCGGTGCCGGACGGCACCCGCACACCGACCCGGTCGCCCCGGCCGATCCCCGCGGCGGCGAGCCGGCCGGCGAACTCGACGACCCGGTGCAGCAGCGTGCGGTAGTCGAGCACCTCGCCGCCGGCGTCCAGCGCGGGGGTGTGCGGGCAGGCCTCGGCGGCCGCCACGAGGGTGTCGAGCAGCGTGCGGGCCGGGGCGGCCGGGGCGAGCGGCCAGAGCGCCCCGGCAGTTACGTCCGGAGCGACCTCGCCGGGACTTTCCGCCCCGAAATACTCGCATGTCTCCATCGAATTTCTCCATCGGCAGGGCTTCTCGACTCTCTGCCGACGGGACTCCTCATCCGCCGGCAGTCGAGAGGGCGTGCGGACACCGCGGCAATCACTCCGAAGTACACGGATGAACAGAGCATCAAATGCCATTCCATGCCGGGTCTGATCTGGGGTTCGATCTCACGAGGGTCAGATGCCGGACTGAGCATCGTACGGCGGGCTGACGTAGGAATCCGGTGGGTGAGAGGTGTTCTCGTATCCGCTGAAGGGCAGCGGCTGGGGCTGGGGAAGGCCTGTCGTCGTGATCTTCATACCTCCTGGCGGAATCGACTGCGGAGGGTCGGCTTCGTGATCGCACGTGCCGTTCGTGGCCGTTGCACCGTGATGGGTTGAAACCGGGTCGGTGTCCGGTCCGGCGGATCGATCGCCAGTCGTCACCTCGGGAACGGCAGCGGGGGCCCGTGACTTGGATGGCAACTGCGGGACGGGAGGGGAGGTTTCCGGCCTGTGGTGCGCCGCCGAGCGTATAGGCATAACGACGTCAAGGTCCGATGGCGGCGTATGCCTTAAGGGGCTGCTAAGGATTCGCTCATTCTCGTCCGTGGCCCGCAAAGGCGCTCGCTGGTGCAGGGCACCGCAGGTCGGGGCCGATGCGGTGGTGGCTGCGACGCCTTTGTCGCCATGGAGTGGCTCACCGGAAGCGTGTCGGAAATGTCGGCCGTGCCCGTCGGGCCGGGTGAGTACTCTCCTGAATGAGCAAAACCTTATGTGTCGTTTAGGAATGGCGCTGAACGGAGCATCGAGCGTGTGGATCTCCTAGCATCCATGTCACCAGCGCCGCACCTGCCAGCGGCATAACAGCGAAGAGAGTTGTGCCAATGCACTCCAGAGCACGATGTCAGCGCTGCAGTTTCGACGGGCCCGGCACCGGCCACATCTGCAATCCACAAGCCGACGCCTCGTTCCCACAGGACTCCCGCCTCGATCTGCGCATCCCGCCGTACCTCCTGGAGCTCGATGCTCCGGAGGCGGGAAGCGAGGCGGAGACAATCGTGCTCCCGGTCATCAGCGAACTGGATCCGTCCGCCGAGCGCCGCGCCGGTGATCCCGGTCCCGGAAGACGCCGAGATCCGCAGTCGTCCGGGGCTGCCGCCCGCCGGTTCACCCGCAGGACGGTGCTGATCGTCGCGCTGGCCCTGACGGTGGGGGTGGTCCTGTATACGCAGATATCGGGACTGACCGCGCCGGCCGGCTCCGGGGACGGGACGTCGGTGGCCATCCCCGGCGGCCCGGTTGGGCAGAACGACTTCTCGCTCCCGCCGTTCGCGTCGCCGTCCCCGCAGCAGGCCGGTACCACACCGGGTTCCGTCGCGTCGGCGCCGGTCGGCACCACTCGCTCGGACCCGCCCGTAGCCCCTGCCGCCCAGGTGCTGGTGGACGCCGCGTCCGGCAACTGCCTGACGGCCGGCCCGGACGGCAGCCTGCAGATCTGGACCTGCGACGGGCGCGCGACGCAGCAGTGGACCCATACCGCCGCCGACGAAATGCGCACAGCCAACAGCACGCTCTGCCTCGCTCCCGCACAGGACTTCGGGCAGGACGGTACCCGGGTGATGACCATCCTCTGCACCGGATCGGCCAGCCAGAAGTGGACCGTGCGCCCGGACGGCAATCTGGCCCACGCCAGATCCGGGCTGTGCCTGGACGTACTTGACGGATACCGGGCCAACGGCACCCCGCTCCAACTGTGGACCTGCCCCGGCCCGGCCGGCCCGGCCTGACAACGCCGTTGCCGCCGAGCCGAATCGCACGGTCCGCCCGCTCTGGGAACACGCCGCCGAAGTCGGTGCCCCCGCGGCGGTATCGGTGTACAGCGTGGGCCGGAACACCATCGGCGTCAACGCCAACCGCCGCCTGCCGGCCACCGATCTGACCACCCCGGGCGGGCGCGCGAACACCACGACATCCGGCGACCAGTTGCCGGTCTTCGGCGAATCCCCCGCCCTGCCCGCCCTCGACGTGGACCTCTCGCCCGGCGAATCCGCGGCCACCGAAGAACCCGCGAGCGCGCAACCCGCCACCGCCCCATGGGATACCGGCGAACTCAACGCGATGCTTGTCGCCGGGCGCCAGCAGTACCCGGCCGGACAGGCGGCGCTCCAACAGCAGCTCTACCCGGCCGTGGCCCGGACACCCGCCACGTTCTGGGCCCCGGCAATCGCGCCCGCGCTCGGTACCGCCACCTCCTTCGACGTCCGACGACAAAAGGATCAACGTATGCTCAGAACACTGAACAGACACCAGTCCCGGGCCGACGGAGGCCGGGTGTTCACGCTCAGCCTGACTCTCGGCGGGCTGCTCGCCGTCGGCGCGTCCTTGCTGAGCGTCTCCTTCGCCGACACCGTCCCCGTCGCCGCCCCGCCCGCCACCTCCGACCCGGACTGCACGCTCACCGTGCCCGACGCACCACTCAGCGACCGCGGGCTGGCCACCCCCTATGTTCTGACAGCCACCGACCCCGCCAAGGGCCCTTGCCACGAGAGCAACCCGCGCCAGGCGGTCTTCGTGCAGGCCACCGTGCTCGACCCGGACACCGGAGCGGTCTTCGTCTACAACCCGTTGGTGACCGACAGGGGCAGTGAGCCCGCCGTCGCCCCGGTTCTGCCCAAGCTGCCCGAACACGCTGTCGTCGGCATCTGGTTCAGCTTCGACGGCAATACCCTCACCCTGGCCGGCCACGCTGCCGCCGGCAAGTGCGCAGGCCGATCGCCGGTGCAGCCGTTCGGCCAGTTCGCCTCCTGCAATGCCGCCGAGTTCTTCAGGTCTGCGTGGTCCGCGCAGAGCGCCAGTCGGCTCGTCGTGCCGCCGCTGGGCACGGCGCGTGACGGCAGCCCCTGCCCGACCACCCGCGACCTGGGCATCGTCGGGCAGGACCACGACGGCAACGTGACCACCGAGTACCTGATCACTGCACGCGGCGCGACAGCACAGCGGACCGCTGCCACCACCGGCCGGCTTTCCGGCTCGACCGTGGCGCGCAGCGTCGTCGCACCGTCCGTCGGCAGCGACAACCTGCTGCTCACGAACTTCATCGACCCGGCGCTCGGCTGCACCCCGTGGACGGCTCCCGACTTGGCAGACCCGGGCAGTAGGGTCACCTCGCTCGCGCTGAACGAGCTCCAGGTAGCCAACTTCAAGGCATCGCCCGTGGGCCTGGCCCCGCTCACGGGAAGCCCCACCGGCCCAACGCGCGTGGGAGGCAAGGACCGGACCCGGCAGTTCCCCGCTGACGGCAACCCGCCGTCGGCCGATCACGCCACAACCGCCGATCTTCGTACCTACTGTCAGGCGCTCGCCACCGTGGAAACCCAACGGCTCCTACGAGACAAGGAGTTCACTGCCAAGGCCGCCTCGCCACAGCCCGGACGCACGCTGTTCGACTTCCTGAACCAGCGGTTGGCCGACTCCTTCACCGGCCTCGGCTGCCGCCCGGTCCTCGCGCCGGCCCCCAGCCAGGCAGCCGGCGGTACGCCGACCGCCATGCCCGGCCAGATCCCGTCGGCCTTCGGCAACCACTTCTGAGCTTGTCGCTCAACCTCGCCGGTCAATCGACCTGCTGAGATCCCCCGGGAACCGGGGACAGACGACGCGGCCGTTCTCCACGCTTCGAAATGTCAGGTGACGAAGTACGAGGGAACGGCCGCTGCGTGTGAGTCTCCCAGCCGACGAGATGCTGGTCGTCATGGGTCACGGACTGCGGCTACGACGTCGCTGACACGCAGGGACGGAATGCGTGGCGTGCGGGAGACCTCCCGCGCGCCACGCCGCCTGCGATCCGCGGGCGGTCCGGCCGTGCCCCCTGCGTGCGGTGCCGGTGTCCGGGTCCCTGGTCAGCCCATGGTGAAGAGGAAGCTGCCGGAGTTGTAGTAGTTCGGCAGGTGCACCAGAAACGATCCTGGATGCGGTGGATGCGCCTTCGTCCAGTCCTGGGGGCCCAGGAGGTGCGCGGGATAGTCGCTGGAGGGGACCGGTGGAACGAACAGGAGGTGGAATGCGGCTGCCTGGGCGTCCGGAGCGAATCGCCAGAGTTGCTCGGCCGTATCGGATCGGCAGGCCGTGAGGGTGACAGCGACACCGTTTCCGCCCGTGGTGGTGCCGTCGAGACACGTCCCGGTGCCGGTGTTGCGCAGCTGGTAGGTGTCCTGTCCGGCCGGTAGCCGCTGCCAGCGCTGGGCCGCCTGGCCGTTGCACGGCTGGAGCTGGAGCTGGAGCTGGAGCTGGAGCTGGAGCTGGCCGGCGGTCTGTGCGGCGGTCGTGGGGCCGACGCAGAGCTCCGAGCCGAGGTTGACGAGCGGAAGACCTGCGGCAACCGAGTGCGTGGGCGAAGGGGTGGTGTTGGTGGGCGTGGCGGTCATCGGTGGGGTGGGCGACGGGGAGGTGTCGATGGGAGCCGCGGCGGAGGCGGAGGGCGGCAGGGAGGACATGGCGGCCGGGCCGATTTCCGGGGGCGCATCGTCGGAGCCGTTGGTCGGCAGCGATCTGCTGGGAGCGGGCAGGGTCGGGGCGTCGACCGGCTGCGGATGTTCTCCGGCCCTCTCCACTGTGCTGAGGAGCAGTCCGGCGATGGCGAGTGCGGCCAGGGCACCGGCGCCTGCCGCGGCGAAGGGTATGAGCAGGCGCCAACCGGTTCGGCCGTCGGTGCGTGCCGCTCGGGGCAGGCGCCGGTTCCTGTCGTGGGTGCCGGGGTCGGAACCGTCGGAAGTCGGATCGATGGGCGTCGGGTCCTGGGGCTCCTGCCCGGGTACGAGGGCCGTGGCCGATGGCGGTGATCCCGCATCCCACAGCACCAGTGCGTTGAGCAGGGCGGGCCGCTGCCAGGTCCGGATGGTGTCCAGGTCCGCCCGGACACTTCGGCAGCTCTCGCACCTGGCGAGGTGGCGGTCGAGGTCCTTGGGTTCGCCGCCGGTGGTGTGCCGGACGCTGTCGCCGAGTTGTGCGGCCAGGTGCCGGCAGGAGCGCTGGGGCGCGCGGGAGGCGTATGTCTGGAGGCAGGCGTCCTGAAGGCGGCACTCGGCAGGGCTCTCGGCCCGCGGCGTACGGGCCGGCGACCCGGCCGCGTCATCGAGGCGCTGCCACAGGTCCTCCTGCCGCGCCGCGGGCAGGCTCTCGAACGCGCTCAGGATGAGCGAGTCCGCTTCCGCCGCGGCGAGCGCCGCACGCGCCGACGCAGCTCCGTCGCCAGAACGGGGAAGGTCTGCGAGCCAGGCGGTGAAGGCCGGGCTCAGAGCCGATCCGCGTCCCGTGTCGGCCCACTCGGCCGCAGTCCTGGTCACCTCGGCCAAAAGCTGCAGGCGGCTCGGGCCCGGGTGGCCGCCGGGACCGCCGGCTTCCACTGCTCGCTGCCACGCCTCGTTCGCGAGCTCCTGCGCGGTGCGGCCGTCGGCGCAGCACGTGTTGGCGTACGCCGACACGGCCTCCTGGTGGCGGTTCGTCGGCTGGGTGGCGCTGGGTTCGTCCGGCTGCCGGCTGCCCGGGAGCCGGTGTGCGGAATCGGCTTCCGGGATCGTCGCGGTCCCCGAATGTGGCATCTTCACTCCTGAGCATGCCGGTGGGAAGGCAAGTGGTCGGACAGTCACTGCTCGGCCCGGCGCGAGGGCGGGGCCAGGCGCTGCAGGCCGGCCGGAGGATGCCGTGGGTGAGGCACTCCGTGCGGCGCTGTGGCCAGTGGATTCAATGGCGGGCGTTCCCCCGGGGGGATCTCCGGACCCGGCGCCGCCGAGGTCCGCCGGTGGCGACCTTGGCGGGGGAATTTACCAGCTGGTAGCGGTCCGCAAAAGGTGATGATCCATCAGTGTGCGAATTAACTGTGAGACGCTCCGTCAGCAACGGGTTGGTCCCGGTCTGTTTTCGGGCTCGTGTCCAATGGAGTTGAGCCTCGCTGTGTTGCGGTCCGTCAGCCGTGTCGGCCGCGCGGCTTCTGCGCTGCCCGTCGGCGGTTGCGCCAACGGCGGCCGAGGGGCCGTCGGTCCTGGGCCGCCAGCCCGAGGTCCACCTCCACCCGTGCTCCGCCCAGCGGGCCGGGCCCGATGCGAAGGCGGCCGCGGGTGGACTCGGCCGCGCTGCGCGCGATGTCCAGGCCGAGGCCGGTCGATCCGGCACCGCTGGTTCCTCGGGAGAGCGCGACGGCTGGGTCCGCGATCCCGGGCCCGTCGTCCTCGACCACCAGGACGACGCTCTGGGCTGTCCGCCGTACGCTCACGGCGAAACGGGTGCCGTCCGGGGTGTGCCGGAACACGTTGCCCACCAGGGCGTCGACCACGGCCGCGACGTGATCGCCCGGCAGCTGAACGGGCGTCGGTTCGTCCGTCGCCTCGAAGGTGCAGGCCCGACCCTGTTGCTCGGCGAGGACGGCCCAGAAGCCGACGCGGTGGGCGGCGACCTCGGACACCTGGCATGACTCACCCGGGGCCGGTCCGGGCAGTCCGGTGCCCATGGCACGTGGCGCGTGGCCGGACTCGACCCTGGTGGACCTGGTGGACAGGGGCGTGCGGGCGGCGACGATGATCGCATCCAGTTCGTCCTCGAGTTGTTCGACCGCCGTCGCCAGCTGGGGCGCGGCCGGCGTGGGGCCGATCCGTTCGGCTGCGAGGCGCAGTGCGGTCATCGGGGTACGCAGGCGGTGCGACAGGTCGGCCACCAGCTCCCGCTCGGTCGCCAGCAGCTGCCTGACCCGGTCGGCCATGGTGTTGAAGGCGTCGCCGACCGCTCTGAGGTCGGGCGGGCCGGTGGGTTCGACGCGGACGTCGAGGTCGCCCGCGCCAAGGGCTGCTGCGGCGTGGGACAGCTTGCGGGAGGCGCGTACCACGCGGGCGCCGAGGCGGTCGGCGACCAGCACCGATCCGACGACCAGGCTCGTGGCGAGCAGGGCCATGATGGTCCAGGCCCGGGCCAGTCCGCGGTTCAGCTCCGAGTCGGGCACGAACTCCTCGACCACGGCGATCTGGTCGCGCCCGAGCAGGACGGGTTGGAGGTAGTCCCGGCCTCCGGGAACGTCGCCGATCAGAGCGGTCCTGCCCCACACCGCCCGATTCAGCAACGGGGTGCCGGAATGGGTGGTGCCCAGCCGGCTGCCGTCGGGCAGATGGATGCAGAGGCGGCCCGTCGTGTCCGTGCGGGCCACCGCCGCGGCGAGATCGGCCTGGTCCGGGACCAGCGTCAGCAGCGGCATCGTGGCGGCCACGCGCTGCTCGGCGGCGAGCATCGCCTGGGTCTGGACGTGGGTGCGCAGGAGCAGGGCAAGCGGGACGAGGAACGACACGGTGACCATGACCGTCACGGCGAGTGCGACCGTGGCAAGGGCGGACCTCACCGGGGCGAGACCAGCTTCACGCCGACGCCCCGGACGGTGTGGAGGAAGCGCGGCCGGGCGGCGCGCTCGCCCAACTTCCGGCGCAGGCAGGACAGGTGCACGTCCACGGTCTGCTCGTCCACGTAGGTCTGCCGCCACACCTCGGCGAGCAGCTGTCGTTTGGAGATCACCCTGTCGGCGTTCAGTGCCAGGAACGACAGCAGGTCGAACTCGCGTCGGGTCAGGCTGATCTCCCGGCCGGCGAGATGGACCGTCCGGGCGAGCGGGTCGATCCGCAACTCGCCGAGTACCAAAGGCTCGTGGTTCATCTTGGCGACTCCGTCCCCAGGTGCGAGCGTGCGGGCCGGGCTGCTGCAGCGACGCAGGACGGCGGTCAGGCGGGCGAGCAACTGCCCGCCGGAGAAAGGCTTGACCAGATAGTCGTCCGCACCCGCGTTGAGCAGTTTGATGATCTCGGCGTCGTCGTCCCGCGCGGTTGCCACCAGCACTGGGACCTGGGACAGTCCGCGGATCATCTTCAACGCGTCGGCGCCGTCGAGGTCCGGCAGGCCGAGGTCCAGCACCACCGCGTCCGGCTGCCACTGGGCGACCTCACGCAGTGCGCCGAACCCGTCGGGGGAACTGCGCACCACCAGTTGATGGCCGGCCAGCAGCTCTATCAGGGAGGCACGGATGGCGGGGTCGTCTTCCACGACGAGGACGGACGTCATGGCGCACACCGTAGCCGACGGGCCGATCCGGCTGACAGTGTCTTCGAACCGGTGGGCGGGCAGGGGCGGGTACACCGGGCCATCCGGTTGGCCACGGCCCCGGCCGTCATGGATTTCCGCTGGTCAGCGAGGTGATGCAGGCGGGATTCGGTGAATTTTAGCGGAGGCTTAGGGCTTTCTTAGTGGAGGCACAGCGAGCGCTCTCGGCCGGGTGGCCGCGGTTGCCGGAGTAGCATGGTCCGCCCTCAGGAGCTGTCGACACACCATCGGCGGTGGCATCGGTCGGCACCGTTCGTGGACGGTTCCGGCGGGCACGGTGGGATGCCGCGCGAGCTCGCCCGCCGCCTCCGTCGCCCCTGCCACCACCCGGCCGGGAGCACGAGCACGCCCAACGCGGCCGGTGTGGACGGGGGCTGCGTCGGGAAGTGATCGGGATCGGGAGACGGTCGAGCGTGCCCCAGGCCTTCGGCCGCGGTCGGCAGCGAGGAGAACGAAGCGGGTGCGTCCAGGTGCCGGATCCGCGGGACCGGCCAGACGATCGCAACCGCCCGACCCACCACGCTCGTCAGCGGAATGGTTCCTTGGCCCGGACTCCCCATGTGGAAGCGGGAGTCGGCGGACACATCGCGGTGGTCACCCATCACCCAGATCCGTCCCATGGGTACGGTGACGTCGAAGGTCTGTTGAGAAGGCGCATTGCCCGGCGCGAGATAGGGCTCGTTCACCGCGACGCCATTGACGGTGATCCTGCCGTGGTCGTCGCAGCAGGCCACCGTGTCGCCGCCGACCCCGATCACCCGCTTGATCAGGTTCCGCCTGTCGTCCGCGGGGAACAGGCCGGCGAAGGAGAGAGCGGTCGTCACCGTTCGCAACACCGGCCCGCCCGACGTGTTCTGTCGGTCCGTCTCCAGCCAGCCGCCGGGGTCATGGAACACCACCACGTCACCGCGGTGCGGCCGGTCGCCGAACCACGGGCTGAGCTTGTCGACGACGACCCGGTCGCCGATGTCGAGCGTGTTCTCCATCGAGCCTGACGGAATCACGAACATCTGCATCAGGAAGGTCTTCAGCAGCAGGGCCAGCACCAGTGCCACCAGAGTGATCAGTGGCAGCTCGAACAGGCGGGAACGTCTCCTCCGGCGCACCGCACGCCGGGCGACCCTGCGCCGCTCGGCCCGCCCCCGAGTGGAACGATGGCACATCCGCCGCCGCGAACCGCGAAAGCATTGAGTTCTCATCGGCCCGAGCTTAGCGACTGTCCGGAGTAAAGCCGGTGGCCGTTCCCTCATTTCAAATCCACTGACCCGAGCGCAGCCCATCCGTCTGCGGTGAAGGCGAATTCACATCACTTGCCGATATAGCTGCGCTAAGTCTTCTCTAACTGGTTTTCGGCAATGCTCGTCCGCATGTTCCCGAACCCGGAACGTTCCCACCCTCCGGAGGAGTCCGTGCGATCTCGATCGTTTGCCCTGTCCGCTGCCCTGGCCGTGCTGTCGCTGGCCGCCGTCTCGTTGAGCGCCAATGCTGCGCTGACACCGCAGACTGCGGCCGCCCGAACGGCACTGCCGGAGACCATGTCCCCGGCCGTGTCCCATTCCCAGTGGCAGGACACCCTCGCTGCCGGCCAGCCGATGGCGGTCTCCGTCAACCTCAAACTGCGCAACACCGCAGCCCTCGACCGGTTCCTCGCAGCCGTCTCCAACCCGGGTGACCCGCTGTACGGGAAGTACCTGACGCCCGACCAGTTCTCGGCCGAATACGGCCCGACCCAGGGCGACGTGGACAAGGTCACCCGTTTCCTCGCATCCCAGGGCCTGACCGTCACCGGGGTGAGTGCCAACCGGCAGGTGGTCAACGTCGGCGGCACGGTCGACCGGATCGCCGCGGCCTTCGCGACCCACGAGAGCATGTACGTCGACGGCGAGCAGCACCGAACCTTCCACGCCAACGACACCCCCGCGTCGGTGCCGTCCGACCTGGCCTCCGTCGTCGCGGGGGTCGTCGGCCTCGACGACCACACCAGCCGCACCACCCGCATAGCCGGACCGGACGCCTCGACCCCGGCCGCCACCCCGGGCGGATTCGGCCCGGCCCAGTACGACGGCGCCTACAACCTGGACAAGGTCGGCACGAACGGAGCCGGCACCACGGTCGCCCTCTGGGAGTTCGACGGTTACCGGTCCTCCGACCTGACCACGTACGACCGCAGGTTCGGACTGTCCGGCCCGGCCGTGCGAACCGTCCCGGTGGACGGCGCGGACTTCGACGCCCACCCCGGCCAGGGCCAGGGCGAGGTCGAGCTGGACAGCGAAATCGTGCGCGGCGTCGCCCCCAACGCCCAGCAATTGATCTACGAGGCACCCAACAGCGACCAGGGCGAGGTCGACATGGCAGCCAGGATCGTCGCGGACAACAAGGCCTCGGTCATCTCGATCTCCTGGGGCTCCTGCGAGCCGGACACCACCGTCTCGATCATGACCGCGGTCAACAACTCCTTCAAGCAGGCCGCCGCCCAGGGCATCTCGATCTTCTCGGCCTCCGGCGACGACGGCTCGCGCGACTGCAGCCGCTCCGCCAGCGGCCCCGGCGTGCCCGTGGTCGACTTCCCGGCCTCCAGCCCGCACAACACCGGCGTCGGCGGCACCAACCTGAGGCTGAGTGGCAACACCTACTCCGCCGAGAGCGCCTGGATCACCTCGGGCGGCGGCACCTCCAAGGTCTTCGCCAAACCGACCTTTCAGAACGGCACCGGCGTCAACGCCGCTCGGCGCACCGTACCGGACGTCTCCTCCGACGCCGATCCCGCCACCGGCTTCGCGATCTTCACTCAGGGTAAGGCCGGCCCCGGCTGGCAGATCGTCGGCGGTACCTCGGCGGCCGCTCCACTGTGGGCGGGCTTCACCGCACTGTACGACCAGAAGGCCAAGGCGGCAGGCCGGGCAGTGCTGGGCGAGGTGAACCCGAAGCTCTACGCGCTGGCCAACTCCGGCGGCGGCCGGTCGGCGTTCCACGACGTGACCACCGGCGGAAACCAGGACTTCCGTGCCAGGCCCGGCTACGACCAGGTCACCGGCTTGGGCACCCCGGTGGCCGACCAGCTGGCCGACCGGCTGCTCGCCGCCCACCGCTGAACGGGACGGCCCGAACGGAACAGCCCCGCCCGACCTTGAAGCCGCGTACGGCGAAGGCCGCTGACGAACGCACGAGGTTCCGCTTGCCCGGTGGCCCGGTGGCCCGGTGGCCCGGTGGCCCGGTGGCCCGGTGGCCCGGTGGCCCGGTGGCCCGGTGGCTCCCGATGGCCTTCCACTCGGCGTCGTCGAATCGGTGCTGAGCGGGCCCCGGCGGTACCGACTGAGCCTGGAATGAGCGCTCCCTTAGGGAAGTCGAAAGTTCCGCGCTGACGGTGTTCTCGACACGCCGACAGGCCGTACGGTCTCTCTCACCAAGCCCGGTACGGGCAGCACGGCACCGGGCCCACCTCATCCGTCCACGCCGCCTGCCGGGCGACCGGCATGCGGGCCCACGCCGACGCACGTCGGGCCGGTGGCCATCATCTGCCGACGCGCATTCCCCACCACAATCCGCACCTTAAGGATCGTCCGTGAACGACATGGCCATCCCGGCTGTCACAGCCGCCCCTGAAGGAGGCGCCGAGCTGCGTCTCGTGGTCCGTCTCGACTGGCAACGCGTCGCCGAACTCGGACTTCTCGCGTCCGAGTTGGCCAGTGAGCTGAAGCGGCCGGTCACTCTCGACGAAGCGGTGAGCCACCAGCTGGCCTTCCGTACCCGCCCGGTGGCTCCGGTTCACGGCACCGCCGGAACCCTCGCCGGCACCACGCCGACGACGACGGTGATGCCACTGTCCGGCGCGGCGGCCGTCGAAGCCCCTGGCCAGGCGCCGGTCGCGGCGGGCAAGCAGGCCGGACCCGCGTCGCTGGAGAGCGGCCCGTCGGGCCGGCCCGCAGCCGTCGCGTCCGGTCAGTCTGCGGTACGGCAGGCAACCGCGCCGGCACAGGCCGACGACAAGAACGCTCATCCGCTGGTCACCGCAGGGTGACTGCCGAGGCCGGACAGGTACCGCCCTCCTGGTCGGGTTCGTCCGGCTCCGGAATGCCCACCGGTCGGCCGACCGAGCCGAGCGGTGGGCCGACGGCCATGCCGACGTCCGACCCGGCCTACCCGCACACCGGCATGCCGACCGCGGCAGGCAGTGCCCGGACGCCGGTCTACAGCAGTCACTGGCAGAGCGCCACCCGCCGGGCGCGGAGGCGCACCGGCATCCAGGCGGTGGGTCTCCCAGCGCTTTCCCCGGCGCCACACGGCTGATGTCGTCCGGCGCCGGGAAACCCACGCTCATGTGCACCGGGTTCGCGCCGACCGCCGGGCCACCATCACTATCGGACAAGGACAGAGCTTGAGGAATTCGACAAGGCCACGTCGCAAGTCCCCGCAGGACACCGTGATGCGGCTTCGCGCGGCCGCCGCCGGCACGGCGCCGGAGCTGCCGAGGCCCCCGGTCCCGGTTCTGGCCGCCGCCGTCGTGGTGGTGCTCGCCGTGGTCGCCACGGTGTTGCAGGCTCTCCAGCTCCCCGCGACGGCGCACAACCGCAGCGGCACGGAGGCGGTGCACCGGTTCGTCGACTTCTTCTTCGGCGTGCTGACGCTGATGGCCCTCAGCGGCAGTGTCACGCTCGGACTCCTGGCAGCCGAGCGAAGGATGCTGACGCCGCGCCACAGGGTCGCGGTGCAGGCCCTCCACCGCGCCGTCTCCGTGGCGGCCGTGGTGACGCTGGTGATCCACATCGCCAACAAGGTCGCCGAGGGGCATGCCGCTCCTGCGGCGGCCGTGGTGCCGTTCGCTCCCGGCACCCGGTTCGTGGTCGGCGTCGGCACCATCGCCGCCGAACTGCTCGTCCTCGCCGCCGTGACCGGCGCACTGCGCGGACGGTTCACCGCCGACCCCCGCCTCACCCGGCTGTGGCGGCCCACGCACTGGGTCGCCTACGCCTCGTGGCCGCTCGCCCTCGCGCACGGGCTGGAGGCCGGGCGACCGGCCAGGGGCTGGGTCGTGTGGTCGTACGGCGTCAACATGGCTGCGGTGGCACTCGTCCTGCTCATCAAGTTCCTGTACGGAGCCGGACGCAACACCACTGGCGTCAACGCCAACCGCCGCCTGATGGCCGTGGACCTCGTCGATTCCGGCGAGGAGGCGGGCTACCCTGCGATCGGCGACCAGTTGCCCGTCTTCGGCGAGTCCTCCGCACTGTTGGCGCTGGACGTGGAGATTCCGGACGCCCGGCCGGCGGCGACGCCGGAACCCGCCTCGGCTGCCCCCGTGCCCGCCCCGGCGCCCATGGACCCAGCCGCCCTGCAATGGGACACCGGTGAGCTGAACGCCCTGCTCGACGTCGGCCGTCAGCAGTACCTGGCCGAGCAGGCGGCGTTCCAGCAGCAGCAACAACAGATGCAACAGCGGGACCAGTTCACGACGGATGTCTGGGACACCGGCGAACTCAACGCGATGCTCTACGGAGGGGATCAGCAGTACCTAGTGGAGCAGGCGGCGTTCCAGCAGCAACAGCAGGCCGAGTACCCCCAGCAGTCGTATGTCCAGCAGTACCCGCCCCAGGCGTACGCCGGCAACCCCGGGTACCCGCAGGAACCCGACACGGGCCCGCAGTTCCCGCCCGCGGAGGGGGCCTGGGCCGGTCCCGGCTACGGGTACCAGCCCACGTGGACACAGCCCTTCGGTTACGGCGTCGACTCCTGGCCGAACGGATGACGGCCGTCACCGCGGACGTCCCGGAGGTCATTCGGATGGGACCGCCCCGGCTCACCGCCGGGCTCGACCAGTACATCCGGATGGGCTACGAGGCCCATCTCGCCGTGCACGGGCCACTGCCCCGGTACGGCGCGCCGGAGCTGGTCGACCTCGCCCAGCGGATCGGGCTGGCCGGGAAGGGCGGCGCCGCCTTTCCCTTCGCGCGCAAGCTCCAGGCTGTGATCGACTCCACGCGGCGCCTGCGTCTGCCCGCGGCCGTCGTGGTCAACGCCACCGAGGGCGAGCCGGGCAGCGCCAAGGACCGGATGCTGCTCGCCCGCGCCCCGCACCTCGTCCTGGACGGGGCGCTGCTGGTCGGCGAGGCGCTGCGAGCCGAGAGCGTTGCCGTCGGCGTGGACGAGGGCAGCCCGGGCGTCACCTCGATGCCCGCCGCGGTCGCGGAACGCCGCTCCCGGCTGCCGATCCGGGTCGTGCAGCAGCCGGCCCGCTTCGTCTCCGGCGAGTCCGGTGCGCTGATCCGCGGCATCAACGGGCTGGTCGCCCTGCCGCCGAGCCGCAAGGTCCGCTCCTCCGACGGCGGACTCGGCGGTGTGGACGGGCTGCCGACGCTGCTTTCCAACGCCGAGACGTACGCCCAACTGGCCGTCGCCGCCCGGCTCGGAGCGGAGGCGTACCGCGCCGTCGGCCCCGACGCCGAGCCCGGAACGGTGCTGCTCACGGTCAACCGGCCGGGCGCCCGGCGGCCCGTGGTGGTGGAGGCCCCCGCCGGGACCCCGCTCGGCGCGGTGCTGGACGCCTGCGGGACCGGGCCGGGCCAAGGAGTGCTGGTCGGCGGCTACCACGGAATGTTCCTGGACGCGGCGTCGGCGGTGTCCGCTCCCTGCTCCCGGGCCGGGATGCGGCAGTCCGGGGGCACGTTCGGCGCCGGGATCGTCATCCCGCTGCCTGAGGACACCTGTCCGCTGGGCGAGGCGTACCGGATCGTCCAGTGGCTGGCCGCGGAGTCGGCAGGCCAGTGCGGCCCCTGCCGACGCGGACTGCCGGAGCTGGCAGGAGCCTTCGGCGCGATGGTGGCCGGCAGCGGCAGCCGGGCGGTGGAGGAGGCCCGTCGGCTCGCCGCCGCGGTGGTGGGACAGGGAGCCTGTTCCCACCCCGATGGTTCCGCCGGGTTCGTCCGGTCCGCGCTCAGCGCCTTCAGCGAGGACGTCCGCGCGCACACGGAGGGCGCCGGCTGCGGACGGCGGGTGCGCGCAGTGCTGCCGACTGTTCCCTGGAGCCCGGACCGGGGCGTCGGTGAGGTCGGCCGGGTGAACCTGAAGGTGGACTGGGCCCTGTGCGACGGGCACGGACTGTGCGCGGACATCGCCCCGGAGCTGTTCACGCTCGACCGGCACGGCTTCCCGGTGGTCAGCGAGGGCCCCGTGCCGGTCTGGCTGACGCTGTCCGCCAAACGGGCGGTCAACCAGTGCCCGGCCTTGGCCCTTCGCTTCGCCGTGTCCGGCCGCTGAGACGGATGGCCAGGCGATCTAGGGGTCGGCCCGGTCGCCCCCCGGTGGGACCAGCACGAGTCGGCAGCCTGCTCATCCGGACGATCTGGCGGACAACCCCGCAGTGATCGAGGCCGAGACCCGGGGGCTTCGACCACATGATCCACGACGAGGCCGCGAACCCCGTGCGCCCTCGCGTGGAATCCATGAGTGACCATCAGTTGTGATGCTCGCGCTCGTCCGGCAGGAACACGGGCACCCGGGCGGCGTCGGTCAGCTCCTCGATCCGGGGCTTTCAAATCCTGCCGTCCCGACTGGAGTTCGCTCCATTGTCGCCGTTCAGGGCCTTGTTTCACGAGAGTGAAGCGGGGCCCTTGATCGTTTTCAGGGCCTGCCGCTCACAACTTCTCACGTCGGTGATGATCACGGGCAGCCGAGCAGCTCGCCGAGCTTCCCCGACCCTGTCCCTGAGTCTCTGCGGGTCGGGGCGCACGTAGACCCGCTTCGTGACGCTGAGGTCCGAGTGACCGGTCCAGGCGGAGACCACGGTCTCCGGGACGCCGTTGTTGGCCATCCAGGAGAGCGTGGCGTGCCGGGCGCCGTAGAGGCGAACCTTGCGAACGCCGGCGGTCTCCATGAGCTTGTACGCCTCGCGCCGGAGCCTTTCCGTCTTGAGCGGGTTTCCCAGCTCGTCCACGAGAACATATCCGGTGTCGTTGTAGGCGGGTCCGGCCGCGAGTTTCTCCACCGCCGGGATGGCCTTGGAATTCTTCAAGGCCTTGCGGACGGGTCCGGCAGCGGCCAAGGACCACCCCCCTTCGAGTGCCTGGTGAAGCGCAACATGAGGCATTCCTTAGCGGAGTCGGAATTTCAGGCTGGAGAGCGCTCCACGCGCCGAATACCGTCTATGTTCGTTCTCGCCAGGTCGCGGACCAGGGCAACTCGTCAACCGATCTGGCCTCTTCGCGCGTACCCGGAAGAAGGCTGGGCACCACTCCGTGCCGGCGCGCAGACACCTCAAACCACCGCGAAATACGGAGGCACCGACAGATGAACGTCATCCGTGCTGTTCCAGGACCCGTTGCCGGCGACGACGCACGGCACGTGGTGCGCTCCACCCCGGGACCGTCCTCGCCCTGACCGGGCCGGACCGCGGCCGCCGGTGATGCTGTCCGCGATCAAGCCCGTCACACCGTCCGTGACGCCGTCCCTCGTGCCGTCGCCGATCCAACCGTTGATCCCGCTGTGGTTCCGTCGGCGAGCCTGGCCGTGGTCCCTTCCGGGGCCAGGCCGAGCGTTCGGAGCCGGACCGTCCCATCGTGGCAGCCGTCCCGTGCTGCCGCATCATCCCCTCGTCGGCCGCGCCGTCCGTGGACCGTTGCGCGTGGCTCATCACCGCACGGACCACCAGGGCCCACCCGGACCAGTTCCCGTGGGTTCCCCACGGCCCTGACCTCCGGGTGCAGAAGAGGAAGAGCCCCATGTCATCCATGAGGAAGAAGCGTAGATCGGGAACAGCCGCCTACGGCCTCCCCCGGGTGAGCCGCCCTCCAAGGTCGTACGCCACCCTCCTGATCGTCGTCGCGACGATCCTCACCGCAGCGGCCCTGGTGTACCCGATGGTGACGTCGACCGGTGCCTATAGCAGCGCCCCGGTGAGCGACACCCAAGCAGCAACACAGACACCCACGGGGCCGCTCACCACCCTCGACCGTGACTTCGTCAAGCGGGTTCGGCTGGCCGGACTGTGGGAGATTCCCGCAGGCCGGATGGCCCTCGCGAAGGGCACCAGCCCCGCAGTCAAGATGGCCGGCCAACACCTGATCCAAGGTCACACCGACCTCGACAAGGCGGTGCTGACCGCCGCCCAGACCCTGGATCTGGAAGTGCCCACCGAGCCCTCGGCACAGCAGCAGGGCTGGCTCAAGCAGTTGGATGCCGCGCAGGGCGCGGACTTCGACGAGCAATTCGCGAACATCCTGCGCAGCGCCCACGGGCAGGTGTTCGCGGTCGTGGCCCAAGTGCGCGCCAGCACCCAGAACTCCACGGTCCGGGCTCTTGCGAACACGGCCAACGCCACCGTGCTCGACCACATGAACGTCCTGGAGGACACCCGACTCGTGAAATTCGACAAGCTCACCCCGCTACCGACCGGTTCGGCCGCTCCGTCCCCGAGCCCCACGCCGGCGTCCGCCGGATCGACCCGCTAGACGACCGGATGAAGGCCGTCTGCGGCCTGTCCGGTAGGCCTGATCCCGTTTGAGGAGAGTGCAGAACATGAAGTCTCGTAAACGTGACACGTCGAGGAGAAGGGCCGGCGCCCTGCTGTTGGCGGCGATCCTGGGTATCGGCGCGGCCGGGACGGCCGGGGCGGTGGCCTTCGCCGGCGAGCGTCCGTGGGGGAGTGCGCGGTCGGCGTCCCCGCAGCTCGGTACCGTCGCCTGCGCCGACGCCGGGGTGGCCCTGAACGAGGTGCCGGAAGCGTCCCAGGACGCGGTCGACAAGAACCTCGCCGAGCTCGACGTCCAGGTGGCGGACGCGTACGACCGGCTGTCCGCGCCCGCCCCGGGCGACAACGAGAACCGCGTCATGGGCGATCTCGCCAACAAGCGCGCGGACACTCTGAAGAAGCTGGCGGACGGCGCCGGTCCGGACTCCGGTCTGCCGCAGGACCTGTCGGGCATGGCGAAGTGCACGGTCAGGCACGACCTGGTGGCTCAGGACGCGGCCAAGGGGTTCAGTGCCGACGGCGTGGGCGGCGCCGTCGCCCAGACCAAGCCGGCCGCACAGGTGAAATCCTTCCCCAAGAAGGGGTTCGTCGACATCAAGACGGTGTCCCCGAACGTCCCGGCGCCCGTCAAGAAGGGGTCGGCCACCGGCTCCTTCACGTCCCAGTGCGGGCGCAACGAGAACCGCCACCTCAACCCCGACAACGTGATCGTCGCGCCCGGTGTGAGCAACGGAGCGCACCACATGCACGACTACGTGGGGAACGTGGCCACGGACGCGTTCGCCTCCAACAGCAAACTCGCCGCCTCGGGCACCACGTGCACCAACGGCGACGGGTCGGCGTACTACTGGCCCGTCCTGCGCGTCTTCGACGGCACCAACGAGAAGGACGCCAAGGCGCCCGGTGGTGGCAAGGACAAGAACGTCGGACGGATCCTGCAGCCGGCCGAGGCGAACATCACGTACACCTCCAGTGTCGGGAACCCCGTCCAGCCGATGAAGCGGTTCCTGCGCATCATCACCGGCGACGCCAAGGCCTTCACCAACGGGCCGGCGAACGCCCGTGCGTCGTGGAGCTGCACGGGCTTCGAGAACCGCCAGGTCATCGACAAGTACCCGATCTGCCCGCAGGGGAGCAGGGTCGTCCGGACGCTGAAGTTCCCGGACTGCTGGGACGGCAAGAACATCGACAGCGCCAACCACCGGACCCACACGGCGTTCTCCGACAAGTCGGGCGCGTGCCCGAAGAAGTTCAAGGCGATCCCGCAACTGACGCAGCGCATCACCTACGACGTGCCGGCCGGGGTCCGGTTCGCCGTCGACAGCTTCCCCGAGCAGCTCCACAACCCGATCACCGATCACGGTGACTTCATCAACAACATGAACCAGGGTCTGCTGGACCAGATGGTCGGTTGCATCAACCAGGGGCGTCGCTGCGGGTGACCCACCCCGTCCGGGGCCGACCCGCGCATGACGGCCGGGGCCGCTGCGCGGTACATCGAGCCGCAGGGCCCGTGCCGCCGGCTCGGGGCCCACACTCCGGGCGCTGCCGCTCCTCCTCGCGCGTGGCCCGTGCGGCCCGGGGCGCTCGTCGGGGCGGCGGGCCGATCGAGAGGTTCCGGAGGGCTATCGACCCTGAAACCCACGTCCCGGGTCCGCGGACCGGCGTTCGACGCCGGACCGGATCACCAGGGACGCGCAAATCCACGGAAGGCCAGATTCCACCGATGGAAAGGCAAGGAACATGTTGACGAAGCGATACGGACTGGTGGGGCTCTGCGTCCTGCTGGTCGGGCTCCTGGTGATGGCCCTGATGGGCAGCATGAGCAGCAGCGCGAAGACGCCGTCCGGGTCGGACACCGGCCAACTGGTGGGCGCGCAGGACGCCGCGCCGGCCGGCAGCGGATCCTACGGCGCGTACGACTCCAACGGCGGTGCCAGCGCGTCGCCGTCCGCGGGCGGGGGTCAGGCCGGCGGAGCGCTGACCGTGCGCAACGACGCCAAGCTCGGCATGGTGGTCACCGACGGCCAGGGCTTCACCCTCTACCGGTTCGACAAGGACACCGCCAAGCCCCCGATGTCCAACTGCAACGACGGCTGCGCCAAGACCTGGCCGCCGGTCACCAAGGAGGGCACGACCGCGGGCAGCGGGATCGACGCCGGCGCGATCGGCGAGGTCACGCGGGCCGACGGATCGAAGCAGCTGACGCTGGGTGGCTGGCCGGTCTACCGCTACGCGCAGGACACCGCGGCCGGCGACACCAAGGGCCAGGGTGTCGGCGGCGTCTGGTTCGCCGTGGCGCCCGACGGCAAGAAGGCGGCCGCCTCGGCCCCCGGTGCGTCGGCCTACCCGTCGGAGATGCCGACCGATGCGGCTCCGACGTCCCAGCCGGCGCAGCCCGCCCCGGGTGGAGCCCAGGTCTCGGTGGCCACCCAGCCGCAGCTCGGCCCGATCGTCGTGGACGCGCAAGGCATGACGCTGTACCAGTACGCCAAGGACCCGTCCTGGCCGATGCGTTCCCTCTGCGAGGGCCAGTGCGCGATGACCTGGAAGCCGGCGCCCGCCGTCGACCCGACCCAGGTCAAGGGTGTGAACCCGAAGCTGATCGGCAAGATGCAGCGCTCCGACGGCACCTGGCAGCTGTCCGTCAACTGCAAGCCCGTCTACACCTACACGGGCGACAAGGCCCCCGGTGACGCCAACGGGAACGGCAAGGACAACCTGTGGTCGGCGATCAACCCCACGGGGAAGCCGGTGACCGGTAAGTGACGGCCGGGGACTCCACCGTGGCGGCCGTCCGGCCGCAGCGGACCGTCCGTCGCGCGCTCCAGTGGCTCGCGCTGACCGTCCTGCTCGGCCTGGGTGTCGTCGAACTGCTCGGCGGGGCAGGAGGACTGCTCGCCTCGCCGCAGACGTCGGCCCACGCTGCCCGGGCCTCGGTGGAGGACCTGGCCCAGCGGATCGGCTGCACGGCCGACATCACCGCCGACACCACGGACCTCCGCCAGGGGCTGTGCAGCCTCGGCGAAAACGAGGTCTGGATAGCCACCTTCCCGACCAACGGGGCCCAGACGGCCTGGACGTCGGAGGCCGAGGCGTACGGAGGGTCGTACCTGGTGGGTGACCGGTGGGTGGTCGTCGTGTCCGACACCACGGCGGACCTCCTGCACGCGAAGCTGGGCGGGGTCATCACCAGCGGCGCCGACCACACCGGGCACGCCGATCACGGCTATCACACCGGCCACGATCCGTCAGGGACCGGTTGACCCTGGCGAGCGTTTGATCGATCGGGCGGTGGCGACGCCACGGGACTCCCCGGCCCTGAGCCGCGGAGTCCTGTGGCGTCGCCACCGCTGTCGCAGTCCGGGCGTCCCCGGGGGCGCCCAGCCCCCGCACAGGGCTCCGAAATTGCCTCACGCTGCTGACCTCGGGCGATGCGCTCGATCCCTGGCCGGGCGTGATCGGTCCCCGTGTTCGTGCGGACGATCCACCTGCTGGCCATGCGGGTCCGCGGTCCGAAGGTGCCCATGCCGTGGGCCAGGGCCCTGCGTGCCATCGTGTGCGGTCTCCATCGCGTCCAAGGCTGACGATCTGCTGACCACAGATGGTCCGCCACACCCCTGACCTGGGAAGAAACGCAAATCACGTGGTATGTGGTGGAACTTCATCGGGCGCTCCACCGAGGACATCGCGCGGGCCCGGGAGGACTGGACGACCGGCGACCGCTTCGGCGAGGCCACGGCTACGCGGGCGACCGCCTGCCGGCCCCGGAACTCCCCGCGCTGCCGCTGAAGGCCCGCGGACGGGAGCGCTGAGGGGCCGCTGCGCGGCCGGGTGCCGTCCGGGGCGGCGGAGGCGGGTGGGGTGGGTGGGGGCGGTTGTCGCAGAGCTGTGACAGGCGGGGGCCGGATCCCTCAGGGGATCCTCATGACGTGCACGTATGGTCCTTCGCATGGCAGAGAAGGCGGCGGGGGCGGGTATGCGGAAGTTCGGGCACGGGGTGCGGCTGATCGGGATCAGTGTCGTGGCCGGTGCGGTGGCGGCGGGGATCGCGCTGCCCGCGGTGGCGGCGGCCGGGTTGGGTGCCCAGTCGGCGGCGGACGACTTCCAGAACCTGCCGGACGACTTCAAGACGCCGGCGCTGTCGCAGGCCTCGACGATCCTCGATGCCCGGGGCGGCACGATCGCCACCGTGTACGACCGCGACCGCACCGTCGTCCCGGGGGACCAGATATCCCCGCTGGTGAAGACCGCGCTGGTGGACGTCGAGGACAACCGCTTCTACGAGCACGGCGCGATCGACCTCAAGGGGGTGCTGCGCGCCGTCGACAAGAACGCGTCCTCGGGCACCACTGCGCAGGGCGCGTCGACGCTGACCCAGCAGTACGTGAAGAACGTCTTCGTGGACGAGGCGGGTGACGACCCGCAGAAGGTCGCGGAGGCGCAGCGGCAGACGATCGGCCGCAAGATCCAGGAGCTGAAGTACGCGATCAAGGTCGAGGAGACGCTGGGCAAGGACCAGATCCTCACCAACTACCTGAACATCACCTTCTTCGGGGAGAAGGCCTACGGCATCGAGGCGGCCGCGCACCGGTACTTCGGCGTGCACGCCAAGGACCTCACCCTGCCGCAGGCCGCGATGCTGGCCGGCCTGGTGCAGTCGCCCAGCGGCTACGACCCGACGGTCAACCCGACCGCGGCCAAGGACCGGCGTGACACCGTGCTGCGCAAGATGGCCGAGTACGGGCACATCACCAAGGACCAGGCCCAGCAGGCGATCGCGACCCCGCTGGGGCTCAACGTCCAGGCGTCGCAGCAGGGTTGCATCCTGGCCAAGCAGGGCGAGGGCTTCTTCTGCGACTACGTGCGCCAGGTGGTGCTCACCGACCCGGCCTTCGGGAAGACGGCGGCCGAGCGGCAGGCGGTGTGGAAGCGCGGTGGGCTGCAGATCCACACCACGCTCGACCCCAAGGCGCAGGCCGCCCTCTACTCCTCGGTGACCGGCCACGTGAACGCCGGCGACCAGGCGGCGACCGCGATGAGCATCGTCGAGCCGGGCACCGGCAAGATCCTCGCGATGGGCCAGAGCCGCCCGTACGGCGTCGACGACAAGCAGCACCAGACGCAGATCAACTACAACGCCCCCAAGTCCCTGGGCGGCGGGCTCGGCTTCCCGACCGGCTCGACGTTCAAGCCGATCGTCGCGGCGGCGGCCCTGGAGAGCGGCCTCACGCCGAGCCAGAGCTACACCACCGACTACAGCATCCCGTGGCCGGCGATGAAGGACTGCTCGGGCGGCAGGTTCCCGTCGGCCGGGCAGGTGCACAACGACAGCACGAGCCTCACCGGCCAGTTCGACATGAAGACGGCGATGGCGCAGTCGGTCAACACCTACTTCGCGAAGCTGGAGGCCGACACCGGGCTCTGCAACGTCGCCCAGATGACCAACAAGCTCGGCATCACCCAGCAGGCCGGCGGTGAGAAGCTCCAGGTGGTGCCGTCGATGACGCTCGGCAGCAACGACCTGACCCCGCTGGCGATGGCGGGCGTCTACGCGGCCTTCGCCGCCCACGGCACCTACTGCGCGCCGACCGCCATCACCTCGGTCACCGGCCCGGACGGCAAGCAGGTCGCCGTGCCGCAGGCGAACTGCTCCTCGGTGATGTCCGCGGACACCGCCGACACCGTCACCGCGATGCTCAAGGGCGTCGTGGACGACGGCACCGGCAAGATGGCCGGCCTCACCGCCCGGGACAGCGCGGGCAAGACCGGCACCACCAACGAGAGCCGGCAGGTCTGGTTCGTCGGCTACACCCCGGAGATGGCCGGTGCCACGGTCGTCAGCGACACCGACAACCCGAAGCCGCTGGACGGCCAGCGGATCGGCGGCAAGGTGATCGACCAGGCCTTCGGTGGCACCCTGGCCGGTCCGATCTGGCGCGACGCCTTGGACGGCGCGCTCGACGGCACGCCGGCGGGCACGTTCCCGCCGGTCCAGCTGCCGTAAGGGACCGCGTCGCGCGGACCGGAGGCCGTCGGCCCGCCTTCCCCTCGGGAGGGCGGGTCGACGGCTTCGTCGTGGCGGTGGCCGCTGGGGAGGTCGCGGCTGCCGGCCGGTCGGGCGGGCGTGGTGGTCGGTGGGGCGGACGCGACGGGCGGTCGGAGTCGGGGACGGTCGGAGTCGGTCGGGCGGATTCGGTCAGGCGGGGGCGGATTCGGTCGGGCGGAAATGATCAGCGGTCGGGGAGAACGGCGAGGGCGTCGATCTCGACGAGCATTCCGGAGAGGAGGCCGACGACGACCGTGGTGCGGGCGGGAAAGGGGTGGCCGAGGAATGCGCCGTAAGCGGCGTCCATGGCGGGGAAATCGTCCGCGTGTGCGAGATATACGCGCAGCATGACGGCGTCGGCGAGGGACGATCCCTCGGACCGGAGAATGGCGTCGATGTTCCGGAGCGTCTGCGTGGTCTGTTCGGCGACGCCGCCGGGGACGAGTTCTCCGGTCGCCGGGTCGGTGCCGCCCTGGCCGGCGACCTGGAGGAGGGCGCCGCGGCGGGCGCCCTGGGAGTAGCTGCCGACCGGGGTGGGTGCGGAGGAGGTCTGGACGGCAATCCTGGACATATGCACGTTTCTAGTCGCGGGTGGGGAGGCGGGGCAAGGAAACGGAGGCTTCCGGATCCGGACATGGCTTGATGTAGACACCTCAAGCAGGGTGGGCGAAGCGCCGATGATCGGTCCGATGCGGGAATGCCGCCCGTGCGCGGACGGATCGGTCGGCGGCCGGGGTGCCGGGCGCGGAATCCGACGATCAAGGTTCGGGTATTGCGGAGGTCTCAACTCCGATGTTAGGCATAGAGATGATCGCCCTACGACCGGGGAGCTGATCGCATGTCTCTGGTGCTCGCCGGTAATCCGGCCGCCGTGCCGATCAGCGTATTCGGGTGGGGTGTCCACCGGCGCTGCCGGTGCAGTTCAGGGGTTATCAGGGATGGGTCACGGGGGTTTCCTGATGCTTGAACCGTTCGGCCTCGGGCCGGAAAGCGAATGCCTTTACCTGACGATGCTCCGCAACCCCGACGCCGACCTCGGGAAGATCGCGGGCAGCCTGGGGTGGGACGAGAACGGGACGGCGGCGCAGATCGCCAAGCTCGCCGACCTGGGCCTGCTGCGGCCCTCCTGCGACGCGCCGGACCTCTGGTACGCCGTCAGCCCGGAGGTCGGGCTGCAGGACCTGCTGGCCCGGCAGCGGGTCGAACTGGCGCGTAGCCGGAGCCGGATCGAGGAGGGCAACGCGGCGCTCCAGGTGCTCCGCAGCGAGTTCGCCGACCGGCGGCTCACCACGATGGACGTGGAGGAGTTCACCGGCACCGACACGGTCTGCGACCAGGTGTGGCGGCTCTCCCGCGAGGCACGGCACGAGGTCCTGGCCTTCGTGCCCGGCGGCCCGCAGCCGCCGGAGTCGCTCGCGACCAGCCGCGCGGCCCACCAGGACCTGCGGACGCGCGGCGTCGAGGCCCGGTCGATCTACCTCAACACCGCCCGCAACGACCCGGCGACCCGCACCCACCTGCGGTGGCTCCAGGAACGCGGCGTCGAGGTGCGCACGGTCGCGCTGCTGCCGCCGTGGATGATCCTCTTCGACCAGGAGCACGCGCTGCTCTCGGTCGACCCGGACGACGTCCAGGGCAAGGCCGCGATCCTGCTGTCCGGCCGGGGGACGGCCGCGATCGCGGCGCTGGCCTCGCTGTTCGACCAGTCCTGGCAGCAGGCGGCACCGTTCGGGGCGCCGGTCCGGGAACGGGACCCGGGTGCCGCCGGGGTCGAACTGGCCGGTGACACCAAGGCCGTGCTGCAGCTGCTGCACGAGGGCTACACGGACGAGCAGGCGGGCCGCAAGCTGGGCATCTCCAGCCGGACGGTCGGCCGGATCGCGGGCAAGCTGATGACCCGGCTGGGCGCCCGGAGCCGCTTCCAGGCGGGTGCGCTGGCCTCCCGCGAGGGCTGGCTCGATCAGTGACCGTCCCCGCCGGGGCGGTGCGGAGGGCGCCTGCGGCGGCGGTGCGGGGCGGGCGGACGGGGGACCTGCGGAAAGGGGCGGACAGGGGACCGGCGCAGGCTCCGGGCGGCGTCCCGGGCGCGGTCCTTTGAGCGCCCCCGGCGCCCGTGCCATGCTCGTCGGCATGCTGCGACGCCGGGTCGGGATCGGACTCGTCGGGCGGGACGACGAACTCGGAGACCTGCTCGGCGCGTTGGACCGCGTCCGGACCGGGGAGCCCGCAGCCGTCGTGGTGGTCGGTGAGGCGGGCATCGGCAAGACCCGGCTGATCGAGGAGTTCACGGCCGCCGCCGGGCGTTCCGGCGCGCTGGTGCTGACCGGGCGTTGCGTCGACACCCGGCCGGAGCTGCCCTACCTGCCGTTCGCCGAGCTCGCCCTACAGGCGACGGCGGCCGGCCGGCTGCTCGAACACGAGGGCGTGCTGGGCCTGTTGACCGCCGGACCGGCGGCAGAGGCGGGCGGGCGGCCGCCGAGCCGGGTGCGGATGTTCTCGGCGGTTCTGGCGGCCGTGCGGGAGCTGGCCCGGGAGACGCCGGTGGTGCTGGTGATCGAGGACCTGCACTGGGCCGACCGGTCCAGCCTGGACCTGCTGACGTTCCTGCTGTCCCGGCTGGGCCCCGGGCCCGTGCTGACCGTCGCGAGCCACCGCAGCGACGACCTGGAGCGGTGCCACCCGCTGCGCCGGGTGCTGGCCGAGCTGTACCGGCTGCCGGGCGTGCACCGGCTCGAACTCGCCCCGCTGACCGAGGAGGTGATCCTCGACCTGGTGCGGGCGCTGGCGGCGCCGACGGAGGGCGGACCGCCGCCGGAGGACGCCGAGCTCGACCGCATCGCCCGGCGCTGCGACGGCAACCCGTTCTTCGCCGAGGAGCTGGTCACCGCCGCGACGAGCACCCGGACGGGTACCCGGGCGAGCGTCCGGACGGGCACCTGGACGGGTTCCCGGTCCGTCGGTCCGACCGGCAGCCTGTCGGAGGTCCTGACCGCTCGGGTCGAGCGTCTCGCGGACCCGACCCGGCTGCTGCTCCGCGCCGTCGCCGTGGTCGGCCGCCCGGCGCCGGCCGAAACCCTGGGGGCGCTCGCCGAGCTGGGGGGCGCGAACCTGGACGACGCACTCCAACAGGCCCTGGACCACGGTGTCCTGATCACCGAGGAGCCGCCCGGGACCGTCACCGGCGCCGCGTGGAGCACATCCGTCGAGTGGACCACGTCCGCAGCGCGGACCGCAGCCGTCGAGTGGACCACATCCGCAGGGCCGGCCGGTGCCGTCGGCGCGGTCGCCACCGAGAGCTACGGCTTCCGGCACGCCCTCCTGCGCGAATCGGTGTACGGCGGCCTGCTCCCCGGCCTGCGCGCCCGGCTGCACGCCCGCTGCGCCGCCCTGCTGGAACGGTCCCGGGGCAGCGCCGCCGAGGTGGCCTTCCACGCGCTGGCCGCGCACGACCTCCCGCTGGCGTTGGACGCCAGCGTGCGCGCCGCCCGGGACGCCGCGCACCGGGGTGCGTTCGGCGAGGTGCTGGCGCACGGTGAGCGCGCCCTCGACCTGTGGCCGCGCGTGCCCGACGCGGCCGCCGTCACCGGGACGAGCGCGGTCGGCCTGACCCGGCTGGCCGCGATGGGCGCGGGCGACAGCGGTGAGCCCGAACGGGCCCTGGCTCTGCAGGAGAAGGCCGTCGAACTCGCCGAGGCGGACGGCGATCCGGTGGTCGCGGCGGCCACCCGGCTGCGGTACGGGCTGCGGTTGCTGGAGTTCCCCGGACAGGCCGAACGGGCCGCCCGGCAGGCCGGGATCGCGCTGCGGCTGCTGGCCGCCGGGCCGCCGTCCGCCGACCGGGCCTGGAGCCATGCGCTGCTCGCCCGCGCCCTGCACCGGCTCGGCCGGACGGAGGAGGCGTCCGAGCAGGCCGCGAGCGCCGTCCGGGACGCGCAGGCGGCCGGCGCACAGGCGGCGTTCGCGCCGGGAACGGACCCCTACGGGCCGGAGTGCGACGCGCTGGGTGCGGAGGCCGACGCGCGGATCACGCTGGCCTTCGCCGGGCTGCGCCGGCCCGGCGCCGCCGCGGTCCTGGCCGACATGCGCCAACACGGCGGCGTGTCGGGCCACTTCGGGGTCGAACTGCGGGCGCACTACGGGCTGGGGCTGACCAGGCTGCTGGCCGGTGACCCGGCCGGGGCGGTGGCCGAGTTCGTGGCCGGCGAGGAGCGGGCCGAGCGGACCGGGACCACCTGGAGCGAGTACGGCCTACGGCTGCGGACGGCCCGCGCGGTCGCGCTCTTCCGGGCCGGCGACTGGGCCGGGGCCGGGGCGGCGCTACGGCCGGACCATACCCCTCCGTCGGAGCTGATCATTCGTCAACTTCATGCGACAGAGTCTGTGTTGGTGGCCGCTCGGGGCGAGGAGGTCGATGGGGGCGGCCGGGAACCGGTCCCTCCGCACCTCGCACTGCTCGCCGCGCAGGCGCTCGCCGAGGCGGCGCTGTGGCGGGGCCGGCCGGAGGAGGCCGCCGACCTGGTCCGGCGGGCGCTCGACCGGGACCGCGGCGAGGACTCGGCGGCCCGGCGGGCGGAGGAGCTGCCGCTGTGCGCGCTCGGCGCGACCGCGTACGGCCGGCTCGGCGACGCCGGGGCGGTGGCCGCGCTCGCGGCGCGGGCCCGCGCGCGGGCCGAGGGCGCGCCGTCCCGCGGCTGGTCGGCCTGGATCGAGGCCGAGCACCGGACCGCGCTCGGCGAGACCACCGCCGAGCAGTGGGCCGCAGTCGCCGAGGCCTTCGCGGCCGGCGACGGCAGTGGTGGAGGCGGTGGCGGAGGCCGTGGAGGCGGCGACCCGTACCGTCGGGCGCAGGCGCTCTGGCGGCGCGCCGAGGTGCTGGTCCGCACCCGCGTGGCGGGCGCCGGCCGCCGAGCCGGCCACGCGACGAGGGCACAGGCGGGCGCAGACCTGGCGCAGGCGGCCCGGATCGCCCGCCGGCTCGGCGCGGCCCCGCTGCTGGCGGCCGTCGAGGACCTGGCAGGACGGATCGGGGTCCGGTCGGCGGGGGCAGCGGGTCGGGTCGCGGAAGCCGGAAACGGACCGCTCACCGAGCGGGAACGCTCGGTGCTTGCCCTGGTGGCCCAGGGCCTCACCAACCGGGAGGTGGGCGAGCGGTTGTTCATCAGCGAGAAGACCGTCAGCGTCCACCTGACCCGGGTGATGGCCAAGCTCGGTGCGGGAAGCCGGACCGAGGCGGTGGACGCCGCCCACCGGCAGCGCCTGCTCGGGCCGCCGTCGCAGTCGTGAACCGCCGCAGTCCTGGTCTGCCGCAGTGCTGAACAGCCGCTGCCCCGAACCGTCGCAGCCCCGAACCGTTGCAGCCCTGGACCGTCGCTGCCCCGAACCGTCGCGCCCGCGAAGGGCCTTCGAGCGGCCCGAACCGTCGCGGCGCGGCGTCCCCTTACCCGGCCCTTACCCCCACCCGGCGGACACCCGCCGACACGACGTGATCTCCCGATGTGCCGCCCCGCCGTCCGGCCGAGACTGGTCCGCGCCCGCGCATGATCCCCGCGCGGCCACGTGACTCTCCACAGGGGGAAGGACCCATGAAGGAACTGCTCGCCGACGTCACACCGCTGCGGCGGTCCCCAGGCTTCCGGAGACTGTTCGTCGGCCAGTGCCTGACCATGGTGGGCAGCCAGGTGACCCAGGTCGCGGTGCCCTGGCAGGTGTACTCGGTCTCGCACTCCTCCGTCGCCCTCGGCATGGTCGGCCTCGCCGCGCTGCTGCCGATCGTCGTCTTCGGCATCTACGGCGGGGCGATCGCCGACTCGATGGACCGCCGCCGGCTGATCCTGATCACCTCCTCCGGTTCGGCCGCGGTGAGCGTCGCCCTGGTGGTGCAGGCGGTCGCGCACGCCGACAGCCTCTGGCTCCTCTACACCTGCGTCACCGTCCAGGCCGCGTTCTTCGCGATCGACCTGCCGACCCGGCGGGCGCTGCTGCCCCGGCTGGTCGAGCCGGAGGACCTGCCCGCCGCCAACGCCCTGTTGCTGCTGGTCTTCACCGTCGGCATCGTCGGGGGGCCGCTGGCGGCCGGCGCGACGGTCTCCCTCGGCGGGTACGGCGCCGCGTACGCGGTGGACGTGGCCTGCTTCGTGCTCGCCATCACGTTCATCGCCGGACTGCCGGCCGTCCTGCCCGAGGGCGGCGGGCGGCGTGCCGACCTGTCCTCGGTGCTGGAGGGCATCCGGTACCTCAAGTCCCGTCCGGTGCTGTGGATGTGCTACGTCCTGGACCTCAACTCGACGGTCTTCGCGATGCCCACGGCGCTCTTCCCGGTCCTCGCGGTGGAGCGCTTCCACGGCGGCCCGGAACTGGCCGGCTACCTGTCGGCGGCGCTGGCGAGCGGGGCGTTCCTGGGGTCGATGTTCGGCGGCTGGATGCCGAAGGTCCGCCGGCTCGGACGGGCCGCGCTGCTGGCCGTGCTCGCCTGGGGCGTCTCGCTGGGGGCACTCGGGCTGGCGGGCTCGCTGTGGCTCGCCATGCTGCTGCTCGCGGTCGCCGGGTACGCCGACACGGTCAGCGCGGTCGAGCGGTCGTCGATCCTGCAGCACGAGACCCCGGACGAACTGCGCGGGCGGACCTCCGGGGTGCTCACGGTGGTCGGCGCCGGCGGGCCGCGGCTCGGTGACGTCCGGGCGGGCCTGGTGGCGGCGGCCTGCGGGCCCGCGGTCGCGGCGGTGGCGGGCGGGGTGGCCTGCGTGGTCGGGGCGCTGGCGCTGGCGAAGGCGGTGCCGGAGTTCACCCGCTACCGGATGGCGGAGGAGGCCGCCGGGGCCGGGGAGGCCGCTGCGGGGACGGTGCCCGCGGATCCGGCCGCGCGAACGGCCCCAGCGGATCCGGCGGCGGGGACGGCGCCCGCGACGCCGCCGTCCGCGGCCGCGCAGCCCGGCGGGACGAAGAGGAGTGAACCGGACGGATCGGGGCAGGCGACCGCCGCACGGTCGTCGGCCACGCCGTAACCGGAATGAGCCGACGACCGGGCGACCGTCAGACCTCCGGGGCTCCGGCCCCGGGGTGCTGGGCCGGGCTGTCGGCGGACAGTCCGGCCCAGCGGGGCTCCCGCCCCTCCGCGAAGGCGCGGGGGCCCTCGACGGCGTCCCGGCTGTGGCGACGCCGCTCCTCCCAGGTGAAGCGGGTGCCGAAGGCTTCGGCGAGCGGCAGGTCGAGCGAGGCCAGGGCGGCCTCCTTGATCGCGTAGAGGGACAGCGGCGCGCAGCGCAGCACGTCCCGTACCCAGGCCTCGGTGCGGGCGTCGAGTTCCTCGGCCGGCACGACCTCGTTCACCAGGCCGAACCGCAGCGCCGCGGCGGCGTCCAACCGCCGGCCGGTCAGCAGGTGGCCCATCGCGGTCTTCAGCGGCAGCTGGCGGACCAGCCGGAACACGCCGCCCGCGCCCGGCATCAGCCCGAGGCCCGCCTCCGGCAGCGCGAACACCGCGCGTTCGGAGGCGATCACCAGGTCGCAGGCGAGGGCGAGTTCGAAGCCGCCGCCGAGCGCGTAGCCGTCCACCCGGGCGATCACGGGCTTGACCAGGCCGAAGCGCTCGGTCAGCCGGGGGTGGCCGGGCAGGCCGCGACTGCCGAAGGAGGTACGCGGTCCGCCCTCGGCGTCGAGCCGGGCGCGTTCGTGCAGGTCCTGGCCGACCGAGAAGGCCCGGTCGCCCGCGCCGGTGAGCACGGCCAGCCGGATCCGGTCGTCGGCCTGGACGTCGTCCCACACCTCGGCCAGTTCGGCGTGGGTGCGCAGGTCCATCGCGTTGAGGACCTCCGGGCGGTCGATGGTGACCCGGGCGACGTGGCCGTCCTTCACGTAGCGCACGCGCGGACGCCCGTGCGCCGCGGGGGCCTTGACCGCCGAACCGTTCGCCGCATCCCCGCTCACGGTGTCGCCGTCCCCGCGCCCGGTTGTGCCGTCCCGGCTCACGGCGTCGCCGTCCCCGCGCCCGGCCGCGCCGAGAAGCGCCCGGCCTTCGCCAGGACGTCCGGGTCGAACAGCCGCAGCGCCTGCTGGAGGGCGAACTCGGCCATGTACCGGCGGAACGCGTCCTCCGGTTCCTCCGCGAGGTTGAGCATCCGCCGGTTGGCCAGTACGGCCGGGCCGCGCAGCGACCGCAGGGCCCGTTCGACGGCTGCGTCCACCTCCTCGGGTTCGACCACCTCGTCGGCCAGCAGCCGGGCGTCGGGCTCGGCGGCGCGGATGCGGCGGCCGCCGAGCACCAGGGAGCGGGACCGCCGGGCGCCCATCGCCCGGCCGAGGCGGAAGTTGGCCGCGCCGGGCACGATGCCCTCCTGGGCGGCGGGCAGGCTGAAGAACGCGTCCGCGGCGGCGATCACGTGGTCGAACACCAGCAGCAGCTGGGCGCCGCCGCCGATGGCGAAGGTGTCGACGGCCGCGACCCACGGTTTCTCCACCGTCCGGCGGTCCCAGCGCGGACGGCCGTCGGGGTGGGCGGCGGTGCCGCGGCCGGGACCGGCGCCGCCGACCGCACCGGCGCCGGGTCCGTCGACGGGGAGCACCCCGCGGATCAGCTTGTGGATGTAGCCCAGTTCGCGCCGCAGCAGGAAGTCGACCAGGGGGATGCCGCCGCCGTGCAGGCTCCTGAGGTTGATGCCCGCGCTGAACACCCGCCGGCCGGCGTACCGGGGGTGGCTCATGACGCCGCCGCGGAGCAGGCCGACCTCGGTGCCCGGGTCGAGCAGGGTGAGGTCGACGGCGGTCTCCATGTCGTCGACCTGGCGCGGGTCCTCGGCGTTGAGGCAGTCCTCCCGGACCATGGTGAGCCGCGCGGCGCCGTCCGTGCGCTCGATCCGGACCGAGCCGAGGTCGGCGCGGCCGGTGGCGGTGAACTCCGGCAGCAGGGCCAGGGCGCGGCCGGTGGGGCGCAGCATGGCGTCCAGCAGGTGGGGGCCGGCGGTGGGCGAGGTGAGGACGTGCCGGAAGAACAGGCCCTGGTCGATCTCCCGGCCTTCCTTCTCGGCCTGCGGCAGGGCGTGTTCGGCTGCCAGCGCCTCGGCGCCGGGCACCAGTCCGGGGAAGGCGAGGGCGGCGTCGGCGGCGAGTTCGGCGATGCGCGGGTGCCGGGTGCGGCCGGCGGTGAGCTCGTCGTGGACGGCGTCGACGTGGGCCGTCAGGAACAGGTGGCGCAGGCCGCGGGCCTCGTCGTGCGCCCGGGCCGCGGTGGCGCGTTCGGCGGGGGTGCGGTGGCCGGGCGGGGGCAGCGCGGCGAGCCTGCCCTCGCAGCGTTCGGCGGCGAGGGCCAGGGCCTTGCGGGCGGAGGGGAGCCCGCCCCGGACGTCGTGGCGGGCGCTCATGCCGTCCCACCGGCCGCCGTCGTGCCGTCCGCCGTTGTGCCGGCCGCCGTCGTGCCGTCCGCCGTGCGCCGCAGGACCCGGTCGCAGGCGGCCAGGTGCACGCCGAGGGCCTCCTCGAAGGTGGTGGTGCCCGCGTCGAACATCAGCTGGCGGCGGATGGCCAGTTCGGCTCCGGACAGGGCCGTGGGCGGTGCTTCGGGCAGGGTCCCGGACAGCGTCCCGAGCCGTTCCGCGGCGGCCGCCAGTGCGCCGGTCACGTCGTCGGAGACCTCGTCGACCAGGTGGACCGACCGGGCCCGGAAGGCGTCGACCGGCTCGCCGAACAGCAGGGCCCGGCGGACGGTCGCGATGCCCGCGCCCTGGCGCGCGAGCCGGTAGAGCGCCATCCCCGGCCAGGTGCCGCTCGCGCCGCCGCCGGTCACCGGCACGACCAGCCGGGCAGTGGTGGTGGCGATCCGGTAGTCGGCGGCGAGCAGGACGTCCAGGGCGGTGCCGCCGCAGTCGCCGTCCGCCACGGCCAGGGTGAGAGCGGGCAGTCGCTCCAGTAGGCGCAGTCCGCGCTCCCACTTGCTCACCAGGCCGACCGTCAGGCCGTCGGTCCAGCCCGGCCCGGGCGCGCCCGCGACGCGCAGCACCAGCCGGGCGCCCGGGCCGCGTTGGACCCGGTCGCAGGCCTGGGCGACGGCGGCCACGGAGGCCGCCGACAGCGGTCGGCTGCCGTCGATCGCGAGGGTCACCACGTCGGTCCCGTCCATGTCCGCCCCTGTTCCCGTCCCTGTCGGCGCGCCGGTCGGCGCGCCGGTCCGCGTGCCTGCCCCGTCCCGGTCCGCGTGCCTGTCCCTGTCCCGTTCGTCACCACTGCACCAGCGCCGTCTCGATCGTCGAACCCGGGCCCATCGTCATCAGCACGCCGTACTTGCCGGGGCGCACGACCCGTTCGCGCAGTAGGCGTTCGTAGGAGAACAGGAAGGAGCCGCTGGACAGGTTGCCGTAGTCGCGCAGGACGCCGGTGGTGTGGCGGACGTCGTGGCGGGTGAGCCCGAGGTTGAGCCGGACCGCGTCGATGACCTTCTTGCCGCCGGAGTGCACCAGCCACTGGGCGATGTCGCCGCGCCGCAGGCCCGCGCCGGACAGCAGGCCGTCGACGACCCGTTCGGCGTTGGCGCCCACCACGTACGGGATCTCCGGGTCGAGGAAGAAGCTGAACCGAACCTGCTCGTCGTCCCAGTCGTAGCGCATCGCGCCCAGGGCGTCGGTGATGATGCGGCTGGCGAAGGAGAGGATCCGCGGGCCGCGCGGGGCGGCCTCCCCGTCCGGGCCCGCCGCCGGTGCGGCCTCCTCACCCGCGACCACCGCGATCGCGGCCGCGCCGTCGCCGAACAGGCTGTTCACGACGGCTGTGCGCAGGGTGTCGTCGAAGGCGTACGCGGCCGAGCAGGCCTCGGCGCAGACCATCACGGCCACCTGTCCGGGGTGGGCGGCGGCCCACGCGGCGACTGCGTTGAGGGCGTTGAGTCCGGCGTTGCAGCCCATCCCGACGACGTCGACCCGGTGGCAGTCCGGTGCGATTCCGAGCTCGCGGATCAGCAGGGCGGTCAGGCCGGGGGTGAGGTAGCCGGTGGTGGTGACGCAGCACAGGTAGTCGATGTCGCAGAGGCCGAGCCCGGCGTCGGCGAGGCAGTCGAGCAGGGCCCGCGCGCCCATGTCGACGGCCAGCCGGCGGTGCTTGGCGAGCAGTTCGCCCTGGGACTCGGGCAGGCAGCGGCCGCGCTCGTCCCGGGGCGGGAGGGTCAGATGGCGGCGTTCGATGGCGCTGTTCAGGAAGACCGAGCGGACCTTGGGGTCCTCGATCCCGAAGATGTCGAGCAGTTCGCGCTGGGTGTACGACTCGGGCGTCACCGCGGTGCCGACGCCGGTGATGCGCGGCGCGGTCAGGGCGCGGGCCGGGCCGGGGACGGCGGCGGGGGCGGGTCCGGGGCCAGGGCCCTCGTCGGGGCCGGGGGCGCGGGACCAGGTGAGGGAGGAGGGGCGGCTCTGGCAGCGGACGGGGTCGGCGGGCGCCGCCGTGTCGACGGGGGCCCCGACGGTGTCGACGGTGCCGGGGGCGCTGACGGTGCTGAGGGTCATCGGTAGGTCCATCCCCACCGGCGGCGGGTGCCGCGCGGTGTCCGGGGGCTGCGGGTACGGTCCGGGCGTGGTGCGCGGTCACGGTCGGGGCCGGGTGTGCGGTCACGGTCGGAACGGGGTGGGCGGGTACGGTCCGGGCGTGGTGCGCGGTCACGGTCCGGGCGGGACGTGAGGGAACCGTCCGGGCGGGTCGTGCCGGTGCGGGTCGTGGGGGTCAACGGAGCGGCCTCCCTCCACCGGACGCCTCCGCCTCGACGAACCGCGCCAGGCGCGCGATCCCCTCGGCGATGTCGTGCTCGGTGAGGTAACTGGTGGACAGGCGGATGCCGTGGGTCCCGCCGCCGTGCGGGTGGAAGTACGACAGCGGCGTCCAGATCACGCCGTACTGCCGGGCCGAGCGGGCCAGCGCCGCGTTGTCGGCGGCGAACGGTACGTCCAGGGCCAGGAAGAACCCGCCCTCGGGGTGGGTCCAGCGCACCCCGAGGGCTTCCCGGCGCGCGGGCGGGAAGCACTCCGCCAGGCGGCGCAGGGTGGCCCGCATGGTGTCGCCGTAGTAGGCGGAGCTCTCGGCGTTGAGCCGGCCGGTGTGGCCGTCGGCGGCGAGCAGCATCCCCGCCACCACGGCCTGGCCGAGCGGGGAGGTGTTCACCGTGACCATGCTCTTGATCTTGGTGAGTTCGGCGGCGAGCAGCCCGGTGCGTCCCGCCCGGTCGGTCACCGGCTGGTCGGCGACGACGTAGCCGACCCGGGCGCCGGGGAACAGCGTCTTGGCGTACGAGCCGAGGTGGACCACCCGGGGGCCGCGGTGGCCGGCCCGTCGGAGGTCGAGGGCTTTGAGCGTGGGCAGCTGCGCCCCGGGGCTGACCATCCGGTACGGGCTGTCCTCCAGCAGGAGCAGGTCCAACTCGTCGGCCAGGTCGAGGAGTCGGTGCCGGGTCGCGAGCGGCACGGTGGTGCCGCGCGGATTGGCGTGGTCCGGGATCAGGTAGCAGGCCCGCGGCCGGCGGCCCCGGGCGCGCTCGGCGAGCACCGCCTCCCGCAGTGCGGCGCAGTCGAAGCCGCCGTCGCGGTCGTGGACCGGCGCGGTCTCGACGTCGAGCACCCGGGCCGCCCCGGCGATGCCGACGTAGCACGGGCTGGCCACCAGCAGCACGTCCTCCGGCCGGGCGTGCAGCGCGCGCACCGCGAGCAGCATCGCCTCCTGGCAGCCGACCGTCACCACCACGGCCTCCGGGGGGACGTCGATCCCCTCGTCCTTGCGCAGCGAGTCGGCGACCAGCTCCCGGATCCGCCCGGCGGTCGGGCCGTACTGGAACAGCGCGTCGCGGACCTGCCCGGGGGAGGCGCCGGTCTCCGCCAAGTGGTCGAGGTAGCGGCGCAGATGGGCGAAGACCTGCTCGACGTCGAAGAAGCCGTCGTACGGTCGGCCGGGGGCGAAGGAGATCGCCTCCGGGTAGCGCGTGGTGATCTCGTTGAGGAAGTTCATCGTGTCCAGCAGTGGATCCGACACGCTGGCGTGCAGGTCGTCGGTGGTCAACACGTCGTTCGCCTCCCGGAGTTGCCCGGAAGTACGGCGGCGATCCGCTCCAGTACGGCGGCGTCCCCGGCGTACGGGTGGTGCGGCCGGGGCCAGTTGACCACCAGGTCGGTGAACCCGAGGTCGGCGAGGAGGCCCGTCGCGTCCTCGAAGGCGGCCGGGGAGTCGAGGACGCCGCCGACCGTCGCGCCGGTGTGCAGCAGCCGGCGCAGCGTCCCCGGGTCCCGCCCGGCCTCCGCGCAGGCCTCGTCCAGCGCGGTCCGCTGCCGGGCGAGCAGCGGCAGCGCCTCGCGGTACGGCAGGGCGTCGAACCGGCCGGGCGTGCCGTTGGTGATCCAGATGTCGGCGTACCCGGCGGCCAGCCGCATCGCCCGCGGGCCCCCGGCGGCCACCGCGAGGGGGACCCGGGGCCGCCGGACGCAGCCGGGACGCATCCGGGCGCCGTGCGCGCCGTAGTAACGGCCGCTGTGGTCGGTGACCGGCCGGCGCAGCAGCAGGTCGGTGAGGTGGACGAACTCGGCGAAGCGGTCGGCCCGTTCGGCCGCGGGGCGGCCCCGGCCGGTCAGCACGGTGCCGTCGTGGCCGCCCGCGCCCGCGCCGAGCCCGCAGACCATCCGGCCGCCGGAGATGTCGTCGATCGTCATGACCTCCTTGGCGAAGGGGACGGGGTGGCGGAACTCGGGTGTGGCGACCAGCGTGCCCAGCTCGATCCGCGAGGTGACGGCGGCTGCGGCGGCCAGGGTCGGCAGACAGCCGAACCAGGGTTCGTCGCGCAGCCACCGCCAGCTCAGGTGGTCGTGCGTCCAGGCGTGGTCGAAGCCCAACTCCTCGGCCCGGAGCCATCGTTCGCGGGCCTCGGGCCAGCGGTGCTCGGGGAGGATCACGATGCCGACGCGCATGACCGCCCCTCCCGCGGGCGCACGGTGGCCGCGGACCCGGCCGTGCCGGCGGTCGGACGCACGGCCGGACGCACGACCGGGCCCACGGCCGGACGCACGACCGGGCCCACGACCGGACTCACGACCGGGCCCACGGCCGGACGCACGACCGGGCCCACGGCCGGACGCACGACCGGGCTCACGGCCGGACGCCGGTGACGAGCCCGTGTTCGTACGGGAGGTCCGGGACGGTTCCGACGTCCACGAACCCGGCCCGGCCGAGCCAGCGTTCGTAGTCGTCCGCCGGGTAGGCCATCCCCTGGCCGGTGGCCAGCACGTTGAGGTAGAGCGAGAGCCGTGCGCCGTAGAGGCCGCGCTGCTCGTCGTCGGCCGCGTGGTACCCGTACACCGCGACCCTCCCGCCGGGCGGCAGGGCGTCGAAGGCCTTGGTCAGCAGGGCCAGGATCTGGTCGCCGTCGAAGACCTCGAGGCAGTGGCTGAAGAGCACGCACTGCGCGTCGCGCGGGAACGGGTCGAGGAAGATGTCGCCGGGGTGCAGCGCGACCCGGTCGGCGAGCGGCTCGGCCATCCGGCGGCTGCCGATCTCGGCGACGCCCGGCACGTCGAAGACGGTGAACCGCACGCCGGGGTGGGCGGCGGCCAGCGCCTTGGCGGTGGTGCCGTCGCCGCCGCCGACGTCCAGGACGTGCTCGACGCCGGCCAGGTCCAGGTGGTCGACGATCCCGCTCATCGACCGCAGGGTGAACGCGGTCATCGAGCGGTGCAGCACCTCCTGCAGCTCGGGGCGGTGCTCCAGCCGCTGGTAGAGGGTGGGTTCGGAGCCGGGGTACGCGGCGAGCGCGGTGTTCTCGCCGCTGCGCAGGGCCTCGGTGAGGTGTGCGAACGCCGGGTAGTAGATCCGCTGCCAGCCGGCCAGGATGTCCCCCCAGTCGTCCTCGCCGCCGGACGCGAAGAAGTCCTCGGCGACCGGGGTGTTCCGGTACGCGCCGCCGTCGCGCCGGATCAGCTCGGTGGTGCACAGCGCGAACAGCAGCACCCGCAGCTGGTGCGCGGGCAGGCCGAGGGCGGCCCGGACCTCGTCGAAGGAGGACTTCGGGTGCCGCGACAGGTGCGTGAAGACGCCCAGCTCCGCGCCGGCGACGACGGCGTTGAACAGTGCGGGGCCGTTGGCGATCAGGTGGAAGCGCTCCAGCACCCGGTCCCGGTCGTCGGTGCCGTGCGCAGCGCAGGTGTCCCGGGCATCCCCGGTGTCGTGGGGGTCGCGGGTACCGTGGGGGTCGTGGGGGTCTCGGGTGCCGGTCATCCGAGGTAGTCCTCCGGCCCGCCGTCGCGCACGGTGTCGAGGGTGAAGCAGTGGAACCCGCCGCCGAACAGTCGGCGGTGGCGGTGCACCACCGGGACGACGGTGAAGCGGGCCCGTTCCAGGGTGCGGATCAGCTCCGGGCAGGCGGCGTTGACCAGGACGGTCTCCTCGTCCACCGAGAGCACGTTGAGGTCGATGTACTTGCTGGTGAGGATCAGGTCGTCGTCCTCGTACTGCGGGAAGTTGTTCACCTCCGGCACCGGCGGGACGATCAGGTCCCAGGTGCGCAGCGGCTCGGGCAGCAACTCGGCGACCTGCTCATTGCGCACCAGCAGCGTGCCGGGCCGCAGCGCGAGCACCATGCTGTCGATGTGGCTGTCGCTGAGCCGGTGGACGCGGTGGAAGCGGAACCGGCCCTCGAAGTGGCGCTCCAGCCAGTCGACGGCGAGGGCGTGGTTGGCGGTGGAGACGTTGACGACCACGTCGCGGCCGAGCCGCAGGCACTGCGCGCCGTCGAACATCATCTCGAAGCCGACGTCGTACGGGGAGGACCGCGGGTTCCGGACCGGCTCGGTCGGGCCGCCGGCCGAGCTGTCGGCGTAGGACGGGTCGAAGGAGGCGTCCGTCATCAGCGGGCGCGGCATGACCGTCCAGCGGGCGCCGGAGGCGAAGTACTCGGCGAACACCGGGGTGAGCAGCTGGGTCTCGAAGTAGCGGGAGCGGATCATCGGCGGCGTCTCGACGATCTCGTCGCCGAGCACCAGGGTGTTGTCCCGCAGGTTGAGCGGCGGTACGACGGCGGCCGACCACGCCGGGGTGCGCACCTCGACGGTGGCCTTGTCCAGCGGCAGCGGGCGCAGCACCTTCACGCCGAGGGAGCGCAGGGTGGCGGCGATGCCCTCGATGTCCTCGGTGAGCTCGTCGACGTAGCGCTGCTTGATCGGCGACTGGCCGGTGCGGCCGACAGCCCCACCGGCCCCGACAGCCCCACCGGCCCCACCGGCGCCGTCACCGGCGGGCCGGTCGTCGGATCCCGGGGCGGTGAGCCGGGGGTAGTACCACTCGGAACGGACCAGGTTGTCGTGGTGGAAGAGGTCGAAGGAGAGCTCGCGCTCGTGCGAGGTGTAGTTCTCGGCCGAGCCGACGACCACCTCGCGCAGCCTCGACCACTCGTCGTAGCTGTTCAGCGGTGCCATGGTTGATCCTCCGTCGGGTGCGGCGTCAGGCCGCGGTGGGCAGGAACAGGGACTCGACCCGCTCGCGGACGGCCTCGGCGGCCTCGAAGTCCTCGGCGATCGCACAGAACCGCACGGTGCCGTCGGCGTGGCTGAACGCCTTCACCAGGACGACGCCGGTGCGCGTGGTCCGGTCGTAGGCGAGGCCGGCCTCGGCGAGCTTGTCGGCGGCGGCCCGGAACGAGGGCACCGGCCACCTGCAGTACTCCACGAGCACCCGGCTGTCGGCGTAGTCCGGGCCGACCAGCTGGCGGCCGATGACGGTGTAGATGTGCGTGGAGCCGGTGATCCGCCCGTTGTACTCGGTGAACATCACCTCGCCGTCGGCGGTCACGATGGCGTCGGCGCAGAACTGGCCGCGGAAGCCCATCATCCGCAGCGCCTCGCACAACCGGCCGCCGGCGGCGACCAGTTCGGGCAGCGCGCGGGGCGGCAGCGCGGGGGAGGGGATGACCTGGGCGTTGGCGACCGGCGCGGAGAGCATCTCGCCGTGCTCGGAGAAGACCGGGCCGTCGTCGGTGATGACGAACTCCACGAAGATGCCGCGGCTGTCGGGGACGTAGCGCTCGACCACGGCCGGGTAGCGGCTGCCGTTGGTGGCCCAGTCCCAGCGCTCGTCCAGGTAGGCGCGGATCGCGGCGCGGTCGGGGAGGACGAGGACCCGCTCGGCACCGACCGGGCGGTAGCCGTCGACGGGGCTGACGATCTCGTTGCCCAGGCCGCCGCAGGAGTAGTCGCGCTTGACCATCGCCGGGTGGCCCTTGGCGAACAGGCCGGCGATGACCTCCTCCGCGTCGACCCTGTTGGTGCAGACCCCGCCCTCCGGCAGCGGCACGCCGGACCCGGCCGCGACGGCGCGGAAGACCGCCTTGCTGTTGAGGAGCATCCCGCCGCCCTGGCCGACGAAGGCGTGGCCCGGGACGGCCTCCAGGAAGCCGAGCGCGCGGCCCAGTTCGACCACCGAGGCCTCCGGCGTCAGCGGGACGACGGCCTCCACCGGCCGGTCGGCGATGGCCTTGGCGAGGTCCTCGCGGAACCCGGGGTTCGCCAGCCGGTCGGCGGTGAGCAGGTCGGTCCCGGCGGCGCCGGGAGGCGGCACCAGCACCTGGAAGGCGGAGCGCGGGGTGCCGGTCAGGGCGGTGATGTAGTCGACCAGCTCCTCCTCCGGCTCCTGCGGCAGGACGACGATGTCGTCCGGCTGCGCGAACCAGATGAGCAGTTGGGCGGAGGCGGCGGCCGTCTTCAGGTGCGCCTGCGGCAGCAGCACCGGGTCGCCGGCGAGTTCGTCGGTGAAGCAGTTGCCGATCAGCAGCCGGGGCATGGCGGTCTTCCTTCCGGGGAGGTACGTGCGGGACGTGTGCGGCGGGAGAGAGACACGGGCGGGACGCGGGCGGGAGGAGCGGTGCAGGGCGCTGTGCTTCCGGGGGAGACGGGCCGGGGCAGTGGGACGTGGCCCGTGGGCCCGGGGGACTACGGACGGACGTAGACGCCCTGCTCCTCGTACGCCCGGATCCGGGCGCGGTCGCGGTCGACCGTGGCGAGCGACGGCGCGGCGAGGTAGACGTAGCCGGGGACGGTGGCCAGGTCGACGGTCTGCGGCACGGGCTGCCCGGTGGCGAGCGGTGCGCTGAGTTCCACGAAGGACTCCAGTGCGCGGTAGTGCTCCTGCCAGGCGTCCGAACCGGCCACCCCGGCCCGGTGGTTGGACAGGTAGACCTGGCGCAGCTCGTGCGACCAGCGCAGGTCCTCGTCCGGGAAGGCCGCGAAGGCCGCCGGGTCGGTCAGGGCGAGGGCGTACAGGTGGACGTGGGACGTGCCGAGGTACTTCTCGTGCACCCAGGGGTGGATGGAGCCCATCAGCCGGGCGCCGGTCTCGATCAGCACCGGTCCGGCCGGGGTGAGCATCACCTCGCTGTGCGCGGCGCCGTGGGCGATGCCGAGCGCGGTGACGGCCTCCTTGGTGTACGCCACCACCTCCTCGCCCCGCGGGTCGGAGCGCGGGACCGGCTCGTGGTAGTCGTACACCGGCGAGCCGTGCGGGCCCTTGTCCTTGGCACACCTGAGGATCTCGGCGACCTTGTGCACGCCGTCCCGGGAGACGGTGTTGACGATGTACTCGTCGCCCTCCAGGTAGTCCTGGACGAGCACCGCCCGGTTGGGCGCGCCGATGAAGTTCGGCCGGCCGAGGACGTCCCCGGCGGCCTCGCGGACCTCCGTCGCGGTGCCGCAGATCCGCACGCCGTCGGTCGCGGCGCTGGCGAGCGGCTTGACCACGACGGTCGTGCCGCCGTTGGCCGTGAACCAGGCCGCCGCACCGTCGGCGGTGGTGGCGAGCGTGCCGGAGGGGGCGGCCAGCCCGGCCGCGCGCAACAGTTCCGCCATCCGCGCCTTGTCCCGCCTGGCGGGCGCGGTGCGGACGTCGTTGCCGGGCAGGCCGAGCCGGTGGCCCAGGGTGTCGGCGAGGACCACCCCGGACTCGCCGCCCGCGATCACCCGGTCCACCGCCAGCCGGCGCAGCGCCGCCACCGCCTCGTCCTCCGGCAGGTGGCCGAGGTCGACGGCGTAGGCGCCGGGGTCGAAGCCGCGGGTGTAGGAGTCCCGGAACGCCGGCTGGGTGCGCAGGTGGACGCAGTCCACGGCGTGCTCGGCGAGCTGCCGCACCAGGATCCGGGAGGTGGAGAAGCCGTCCACTACGGCGACGCGCATGCGGGCTCCTCCTACGCGGGCGGTGCGGGGCGGTCCGCCGTCACCGGGCGGATGTTCTGGTTGTGGTGCAGCACGTTGTGCGGGTCGTACGTCTCCTTCACGGCGGCCAGCCGCCGGTAGCGGGCGTCCCCGTAGACCTCCCGCACCTTGTCGGCGCGCTCGTCCACCAGGTAGTTGACGTAGCCGCCGGTGTGGCTCCACGGGTCGAGCCGTTCCACGGAGCGCCTGGTCCACGCGATGTTCCCGGCGTCCTCCTGCGGCCCGGTCCACTGGGCGGAGACGGTGTGGATGAACGGCGCGTCCCGGTTGGGGAAGGCGCTGTCCTCGTCGGGGACGTCGGCGATCGCGCCGCGCAGGTACTCGAAGTTGATCGAGGACAGCGGGGAGGGCATCGCGGCCAGCGAGTCGGCCATTTCGACGGTGGCCTGCGGCGGGATGTCGGTGAGGTAGCGGGTCTTGGTGAAGTAGCGGTTGCCGTCCGGCCGTTCGTGGTCGCCGCCGCTCTGCAGCCGCCGGTGGGAGAGCTCTCCGCCGGTCGAGGCGGCGGGGCGCAGCGCGGCGAACAGCGGTTCGGAGGCGGCCTCGGCGCGCCCGGGCGCGCCGAACCACACCGCCGTCAGGTAGAGGGCGGGCCGGCCACGCAGCTCTTCGGGCAGCCAGGTCTCGTGACCTCCGTACTGGCCCGCGACCTTGAGCGCGCCGGCCACGTGCAGGTCCGCCGAGAGCTCGCCCGAGAACGCCCGGTAGTGGGCCAACGCCGTTTCGGCGTCCGCGAGTTCGTACACCGCGGTGCGGCGGTGCACCGGGACGGCCGGCCGCAGCCGCAGTGTGAACCGGGTGACGATGCCGAAGTTCCCGCCGCCGCCGCGCAGTGCCCACAGCAGCTCGTGGTGGTCCCGCTCGGTCGCCTCGACCACCGAGCCGTCGGCCAGCACGACCTGGGCGGCCAGCAGGTGGTCGCAGGTCAGGCCCCAGCGGCGGCTGAGCCAGCCGTACCCGCCGCCGAGCGTGAGCCCGGCCAGGCCGGTGCGCGAGATGATGCCGGTGGGGCAGACCAGCCCGTGCGGCTCGGTCGCCGCGTCGAGGTCGCCGAGCAGGCAGCCGCCCTGCGCCCGGGCGGTCCGGGCGGCCGGGTCGACCTCGATGCCGCGCATCGGGGACAGGTCGATCAGCACGGCGCCGTCGGCCACCGCCGTCCCGGCCACGTTGTGCCCGCCGCCGCGCACCGTCACCGGGAGGCCCGCCCCGGCGGCGAAGCGCAGGCCCCGGCGGACGTCGGCGACCGAGCGGCAGCGGACGATGTGCGCCGGACGGCGGTCGTGCATGCCGTTCCAGACCCGTCGGGCCTGCTCGTAGCCGGGGTTGCCGGGGCGCAGCCAGGTGCCGTCCAGGGCGGGCACGGTGCGGCGCGGGCGCGTGGCGCGTCCGGTGTGCGCGGTCATCGCAGGGTCACCCCGCCCCAGTCGAAGTCGATCTCGTCCAGCGCGCCCAGATCGGTGCAGAGGCGGTGCAGCGCGCTGTAGTCCTGGACGAGCATGGTGCGTCCCTGGTCCTGTTCGACGTCGCGCATCATCTGCTCGCCGCCCGCCACGCCGACCAGTCGGACCACCCGGCGCCAGGTGGTGAAGTCGTTGGCGCCGAACGCGCGCATGCCGTCGCCCACGGCGTCCAGGAAGTAGGCCCGGCGTTCGGTGTCCAGTCCTGCGCAGACCTCCTTGGCGACCTCCGCGGAGATCGAGGAGTGGCAGTACTCGTCGCGGTTGTGCAGGGTCGCGGTGACCCGGTTCACCGGCTGCACGCGGGGGTCGTCGGCGATCAGGCCGAGGTAGGCGTTGATGGACAGCTCCGACACGGTGGCGAAGGCCAGCGTGGTCAGTTCCCGCTGCCAGCGGTGCCCGGCGCCGCTCAGCCGTTCGGCGTGCCGGCGGGCCTTGCGCGCCAACGGCAGTTCGGCCTCCGGGAGGTGCCAGCCGCGCCGGCGCCTGGTCACCGCACTGGCGTTGAGGTGCATGAGGGTGTGGTACTGCTCGTCCACCATGGCCTGGGTCGCGGCCAGGACGGAGGTCTCGGACAGCCCGGTGCCGAAGGCGTCCCGGGCGATCAGCTCGAAGCCCGGGTTCACCACCCGCTGCTCGTTGTCCATCACGTTCTTGTTGAACGCCACCCAGGCCCAGGCGAGCAGCCGGGCCCGCTGCTCCTCGTCGAGCGCGAGGTAGGCGGGGTGGTCGTGGAAGGGCAGCAGGTGTTCGGGGTAGTCCGGCCGCGCGGGCTCGAACAGCTCGTCCAGGTCGGGTTCGTCGCGCTTGACGGTGGCCCGCCGGGCCCAGTTGCCGGCCAGCCGGGCGATGACGGCGTTCTCGACGGGGTCGGCCGGGTCGTGCTCCGGCAGGTGCGGGGCCGGGCCCGGGTGCGGGTGCCGCGGCGGGTGCGCGTACGGCTGTGGCTGTGGCTTTGGGTGGCCGGGGTCGGCGGCCGGAAGGTGGGCCATGGCGTGCGTCCTCTCGGGGAGCCTCCTGGGGGACCGCTGGCGTACCGCGGACCCGTCACCAGGTGCCGGCGAGTACGGCCTTCTCGTACGCCTCGCCGTAACGCCGGTCGGGCCAGGCGTTGTAGGCGAGCAGGAAGAGGTCCCGGTGCCCCTCCTGGCCGCGCGGCGCGGCGATGTCGGTGGCGTAGTGCCGCATCCTCCGGTCGTCGAGGACGACGGCCTCCCCGGGCTGCAGTACCGTCCGCGCGAAGGGCTCGTCGTCGTCCATCGGCATCAACTGGGTCTCGCCGCCGGTGATGTTGGCCCGGCCGATCACGGCGATCACGCTGAAGGTGTGCCCGTCCTGATGCGGTCCTTCCGGCACCGAGACGCCGCGGGTGCTGTCGTCCGAGACGATGCGCCACTGGTGCACGTCGACCTGCCAGGCGGTGGCGGTGTCCAGCGGCACTTCCTCCGCGCCGGCCCGCACCAGGGGGGCGGGGTCGATCCGCAGCGGTTCGAAGTCGCGCAGCTGCCCGCCGGTGACGCCGTTGAACTGGGTCGCCTGGCAGAACGGGCGGTGCGGCAGCAGCTCCAACTGCCAGCCGCCGCCGCTGTCGTGGGCGATCCGGTACTGGGAGAACCGGCGGTGGCGGAACTTGCCGTCGCAGTACCGGTCGAGAGGGAGGGTCGGGAACTCCCGGAGGACGGAGGCGTCCAGCTCCGGGACGGAGAAGAACTGGTAGTGCCGATCGTTGAGCGCCATGCGAAAGCCAGCCATTCTGTGGGGTGTCAGTCGACGCAATGGAGGCCACGAGGGGGGACGCAGGCACACCGGACCCCGAACCGGGCACCGGCCCGGTCGGACGGATCGCTCCTGCGATGACCATCGTCATTCGCGGTGACCGCGGCGTTCAAGCGATCCGGGCTTCCGGATCCGGCATGACGTGATCCGGACACGCCGGGTACGAAGAAGTGGGTGCCCGGCCCGGGGCGACCCGGGGCGGGGCGGGGCGCCGCCCGCAGGACGGGCGGTGGCCCCGTCGAACCGGGCGGGTGCCCGTTCCTCGGCGCCCGCCTGCTGCGTGCTGCCGGCCTGCTCCTCGGCGACGTCCGCTACGGCGATGGTGCTACTCGGAGACGTCCGGTGCGTCGCTGAGCCCCAGGCGCAGGTGCTCGATGTGGTAGACGGCCTGGTCGAGCAGCGCGGCGACGTGGTTGTCGTAGAGCGCGTAGACGACCGAGCGCCCCTGGCGGTGCCCGACCACCAGGCCGAGGTTGCGGAGCAGGCGCAGCTGGTGGGAGCAGGCGGACTGCTCCATCCCGACCTCGGTGGCGAGTTCGGTGGCGGCGCAGGGGCCTTCGCGCAGGCGGGAGAGGATCAGCAGGCGGGAGGGGGTGGCCAGGGCCTGGAGGGTGGTGGCCACCCGGGCAGCGCTGACGGCGTCCAGGCGCGTGTGCGGGACGGCGGTGGCGGGGGCGGCTCCATGACCCATGGCGCCAATACTACAACTCATACATGAAGGGGCGTTCATATGTTCATGTATGGTGGATGGGTCGTTGGCCGCGCCTTGCCCTGAAGGTCCTCTCCGCCATGTCCTCCACCACCCTGACCGAACGCCCCGCACCCCCGGCCGCCCCGCGTCCGGACACCGCGCCCCGGCGGCGCACCCGGGTGCTCTCGCTGCCCGAGGCCCGCTGGGCCGCCGCCGCGACGGTGCTGTTCCTGATCGCCCTGCCGCTCCAACTGGCCGGTGCCCCCGCCTGGGCCTGGGGCCCGCTGTACGCGCTGGCGTACGCGACCGGCGGCTGGGAGCCCGCCTGGGCGGGCCTTCGGGCGTTGCGCGAGAAGACGCTCGACGTCGACCTGCTGATGATCGTCGCCGCGCTCGGCGCCGCCGCCGTCGGGCAGGTCATGGACGGCGCGCTGCTGATCGTCATCTTCGCCACCTCCGGCGCCCTGGAGGCCGTGGCCACCGCCCGGACCGCCGACTCGGTGCGCGGGCTGCTCGACCTCGCCCCCACCACGGCGACCCGGCTGCTGGATGGGGGCACCTCCCGGCCGGAGGCGGGGGGAGGCACCGAGGAGACCGTGCCGACCGGGCAACTGGCCGTCGGCGACACCGTCCTCGTGCGGCCGGGCGAGCGGATCGGTGCCGACGGACGGGTCCTGGACGGGGCGAGCGACGTCGACCAGGCCACCATCACCGGAGAGCCCCTCCCGGTCGCCAAGGCGGCCGGCGACGAGGTGTTCGCCGGCACCCTCAACGGCACCGGCGTGCTGCGGGTGAAGGTCGAACGCGACGCCTCCGACTTCGTGATCGCGCGGATCGTGACGATGGTCGAGGAGGCCTCCGAGACCAAGGCGCCCACCCAGCTGTTCATCGAGAAGGTCGAACAGCGCTACTCGATCGGCATGGTGGCCGCGACCCTCGCCGTCTTCGCCGTGCCGCTCGCCCTCGGCGCCGCGTTCACCGGCTCGCTGCTGCGGGCGATGACCTTCATGATCGTCGCCTCCCCGTGCGCCGTCGTCCTGGCCACCATGCCGCCGCTGCTCTCCGCGATCGCCAACGCCGGACGGCACGGCGTGCTGGTCAAGTCCGCCGTCGTGATGGAGCGCCTCGGGCAGGCCGACGCCGTCGCCCTCGACAAGACCGGCACCCTGACCGAGGGCACACCCCGGGTCAGCGAGATCCACGCGCTGAGCGGCTCGGGCCTCTCCGATGACGGGCTGCTCGCGCTCGCGGCCGCCGCCGAGCACGCCAGTGAGCACCCGCTCGCCCGTGCCGTCGTGGACGCCGCCCGCAGCCGGGGCGTCACCCCGGCCCCCGCCGAGGACTTCGCCTCCGTCCCCGGGGCCGGTGTCACCGCCACCGTCGGCGGCCGGGTCGTCGCCGTCGGCGCGCCCGTGCGGCTGGTCAACGGCCGGACGGACGCCGCCTCGACCGAAGCGGCCGGGCTGGCCGCCGCCCTGGAGGAGGCCGGACGCACCGCCGCCCTGGTCGAGGTGGACGGCGTGCCGGTCGGCGTGCTCGGCCTCGCCGACCGGCTGCGCCCGGACGCCGCCGCCACCGTCGCCGGACTGACCCGGCTCACCGGCCGCGCGCCGGTGCTGCTCACCGGCGACAACCCGGGTGCCGCCGCCCGGGTGGCCGCCGAGGTCGGCATCGCCGAGGTGCGTGCCGGACTGCTGCCGAGGGAGAAGGTCGCCGCCGTCCGGGAGCAGGAGACGGCCGGACGGAAGGTGCTGGTGGTCGGCGACGGCGTCAACGACGCGCCCGCGCTGGCCGCCGCGCACACCGGCGTCGCGATGGGGCGGGCCGGCTCCGACCTGGCCCTGGAGACCGCCGACGCGATCGTGGTGCGCGACGAACTCGCCACCGTCCCGGCCGTGGTGGCGCTCTCCCGGCGGGCGCGCTCCCTCGTCGTGCAGAACCTGGTGATCGCCTCGGTGTTCATCTCGGTCCTCGTCGTCTGGGACCTGACAGCCACTCTGCCGCTGCCGCTCGGCGTGCTCGGCCACGAGGGCTCGACCGTCCTCGTCGGCCTCAACGGGCTGCGACTGCTGCGCGAGGCGGCGTGGACCGACGCCCGTGCGGCGGGCGGGAGCTGAGCGGCCGGCTCAGAGCCCGGCGGCGGCGCCGACGCGCGACCGTGACGGCGGCCCGCAGCGGACCCCGGAGCAAGCGGCGGGGCGCAGCAGGCGGTCAGGTGGCCGGCGATGGCGGCTGCCGGTGGTGGTCGGCAGCGGGGCCAGGACGTCATGGGACGCTCCGGGGCGGCGGATCGGACCCGTGCCAGGCCTTCCGCCCGCACGTTGGCAGCCGGTCCGGCCGTGGGGCCTCGCCCGGTGGAAGGAGCCGCCTCGCCCCGGCGGGGGTTACTCGTTCTCGGTGGAGGTGGAGGCCGAGCCGGTGCCCGCGGCGGAGGAGGACGCGGTCGCTGTGGCCTCCGGGGCGCCGGTGGCCGGTTCCTGGGCCTGGGCCGGGTCCTGGGCCGGTTCCTGGGCCGGGGACTCCATCGCGGTCATCCGCGGGAGCAGGAACAGCACGGCGACCAGGAGGACGAGGAGCAGGGTGCCGCCGACGACGAGCGGGGTCCGGATGTTGGTGACGGAGGCGATCCAGCCGCTGAGGGCGGCGCCGGTCATGATGCCGAGTCGGCTCAGCAGCATGTAGCAGCTGTTGACCCGGCCGAGCAGCTCCTTCGGGACGGCCTGCTGGCGCAGCGAGACCGCCTGGATGTTCCAGGTGACGATGCCGAAGCCGATGACGCCGTACAGCGCGGCGACCTCGAACACCGAGGTGCTGAACGCCATCAGGATCAGCGAGACGCCCATCAGCAGGAAGGAGAGGGCGATCCGGGTGCCGCGGCTGAGCAGCCGGCTGAGCCGGCCGGCCAGGGTGCTCGCGGCGGTGCCGCCGATCGCACCGGCGGCGAGGACGATGCCGTAGGAGGCGGCGGGGGCCTTCACGACCTTCGTGACCATCAGGACCATCATGGTGGTGCCCATGAAGCAGGTCAGCGCGCCGAGGGTGGAGAGGACGGCGAGCATCCGCACCTCGCGGTGGCGGAACAGCCAGTTGACGCCCTCGCGGATCTCGGTGAGCACCGGGCGGCCGGCCCGGGCGCGGGCGGCGGTGGAGCGGCCGGTCGCGGCGACCAGGACGGCGGCGAGCGCGAAGGAGACGCCGTCGACGGTGAACGGGAACCCGGCGGCCACGGCGAACAGGGCCGATCCGAGCAGCGGGCCGATGAGGTTCCCGCCGACGAGCATGTTGGCCTGCATCCGGCCGTTGGCCGCGTCGAGCTGGTCGGGGCGGACCAGCTCGGGGACGGCCGAGGTGGCGGCGTTGGAGAAGACCGTCTCGCCGCAGCCGAGCAGGAAGGCCAGGGCGGCGAGCGCGAGCAGTGGCGGGTCGGCGAAGAAGACCCAGCAGGCGAAGCCCAGGACGACGACGGCGCGCAGGGCGTCGATGGTCCACATCAGCCGTCGCCGGTCGGACCGGTCGGCGAGCACGCCGCCGTACAGTGACATCACCAGGAAGGGCAGCGAGGCGGCGACCGAGACCACCGAGACCGCGCTCGGCGACTCCGAGACCGCCACCGCGAGCAGCGGCAGGGCCGAGTCCCGCATGCCGTCGCCGACCGAGGAGATCGCCGAGGCGGACCACAGCAAGGTGAACTTCCGGCCCAGCTGCGGACGGCTTTTGGATGGCTTCTCGGCCAGGTCTGCTGCGGTCACCGACGCAGTATGTCATGTCCGCGGAGGAACGTTCGGGCGGAATCCGAACTGCCCTGGCTGTCCCGAACTGGGCGTGTCGGCAAGGAAGTCGGGGTCGTCCCGAGCTGTCCGGACTGTCCTGGGGGTTTGCGAACTCTTGACGGGTTTCCCGGCCGGCCGAGCCCGGAGGCGCCCGTGACCGGGGTCGTCGGACCGCCCGCCGGAACAAGGCCCGGAACCACCGGCCGGGCCCGCTCCTCGGGCACCCGTCCGGCGAGCAGTCGGCCGGCCACCGCGCCGCCCGCGAGCGCGCGCCCACCGGGCACCGGGTGGACGGGCCCGGCAGCGTTCTCAGGGCGCGGCCGGTCCGGGCCTCGGGACGGCGGTGACGGACTCGGGGAGCGGGTAGGCGGCGGGGTCGACCGACCCCGGGAGGTCGGTGGCGGGGCGGGCGGGGGCGTTCGGGTCGGGCAGCGACGGCTGGGCGGGCGGGGCCGGGACCTGGCTGAAGGGGACACCGGGCGGCGCCTGGACCGCGGTGGTGCGGCCGGCGGGCACCGGGCCGCGGGCCTGGATCCCGCAGCCGGCGGCGGCCTCCAGGTTCTCCGGGCTCTGCACGGTGGGTTGGTTGCCGCTGAAGCAGTTGTTCGGGTCGACGGAGGCCATGGCGAGGTCGGTGCCGTTGCCGGTGACGCGGTTGCCCTCGACACGGTTGCCGCTCGCCGGGTGGCCGGGGGGGTCGGTGATGACGATGCCGACGGCGCGGTTGCCCTGCACGAGGTTGCGCTGCACCTGGTTCGCCGTGCCGCCGCCGATGCCGATGCCGATGCCGTAACCGCCGTCGGCCTGTTCGGGGGTGTCGGCGGCGTTGTTGTCGGTGACGGCGTTGCCCGCGATGACGGCGCCGTGCTGCGGGGCGAGGGCCTCCAGGTCGTTGGAGTTGACGGTGACGCCGACCCGGTTGCCGGTGACGCGGTTGCCGACGACCGTCAACCCGTCGGAGGCGTTGGTGAGTTCGATGCCGACGGCGTTGCGCTCGACGGTGTTGCCGCGCACCAGGGTGTCGCAGGGCTTGCACTGGCCGACGTAGATGCCGGAGTCGGCCTGCCCGGAGGCGTACGAGTCCTCGATGACGCCGCCGCGCGCGTCGAAGGCGTAGATGCCGTACAGGCCGTTGTCGTAGGCGGTGACGTTGCTCGCGCGGAAGCCCTGGACGACGGGGAAACGGGCGGTGTCCAGCGGGTCGTAGGCGGAGCCGCCGGCGCCGTGCTGCTGCAGCTTCTCGTCGGTGACGCCGGTGAACAGCACGCCGTTGGCCAGGTAGCCGTGGACGGTGAGGTTCTCGACCACCGAGCCGGGGCCGGTGACGGTGATGCCGTTGACGAGGCGCACGCCGCCGTCGAGGACGACGGTGTTGCGGTCGGTGCCGCGCAGCACGATCCGCGGCTTGGTGACCCGGACGCTCTCCCGGTAGGTCCCCGGGGCGACCAGCACCGTGTCACCCTCGCGGGCCACGTCCACGGCCTGCTGGACGGTCGGGAAGTCCTGGGGGACTCGAACGACCGTGCCGTCCGGGTGTTTCGCGTCGGACGAGGCCGAACCGGTGGACGAACAGCCGGAGACGACGAGCGCGGCGGCGGTGAGCAGGGCGGGGACGAAGTTCCGGAACGCCTTTCCCGGTGACGGTGGCGTGGCGGTGTCGAATTGACGTGTCATCACAAGTTGCATAAGGCGTGTTCTATCGTCTCCAATGTCGCCCATGCATGCCGAAACCGGAAAGGCGCAGGACCGACCACGAACTGTCGCGAGCGGTCCGGACCGGAGGGCCCTGCTCGCGGGCGGCGCGGTGCTGGCCGCCGGCGTCGGCGCCGGGATCACCGCGCTGGCCCGCGGCGGTGACGGCCGCCGGGCCGCGGCGCCGCCGCCCGAGCCGTCGGTCCCCTTCCGCGGCGAACGGCAGGCCGGGGTGACGGCCCCGCAGCAGCCGGCCACCCAGCTGGTCGCCCTCGACCTGGCGCCGGCCGTCATCTCCGACGGCCGGACCGCACTGCGCGGCCTGCTGGGGGAGTTGACCCGGGTGCTCGCCGCTGCGGCCGGCGGCACGTCGGCGGACGGGCGGCTGCAGGGCGGCGAACCGGCCCGGCTCACGGGCCTGGTGGGGGTCGGTCCGGGGCTCGCGGGCCGGCTGGGGCTGGACGTTCCGGCGCCGGTCCTGGCGGAGCTGCCGGCCTTCCCGGGGGACCGGCTCGACCCGGCGCGCGGCGGCGGCGACCTGCTGGTGCAGCTGTGCGCGGCGGACCGCTGGCCGCTGTCCGTCGTCGCCGAGCAGGTCGGTGCGGTGGCCGTCGCCGCGGGCGCGTCGGTGCGGTGGACGCAGTCCGGCTTCCTGCCCAGGACGGCCGCGGGCGTCACCCCGAGGAACCTGTTCGGTTTCAAGGACGGCACGGCGAACCCGGACGAGGAGGCCGCCCGGCAGTGGGTCTGGGGCCCGCCGGGACCGCACGAGCACGGCACGGTCCTGGTCTACCGGCGGATCCGGATGGACACCGGCGCCTTCACCGCGCTCCCCGCCGACCGCAGGGACCTCGCCATGGGGCGCCGGGAGGGCGACGGCGCCCCGCTCACCGGCACGGCGGAGCACGACGAACCGGACATCTACGCGAAGAACCACGACGGCTCGTACGTCATCCCGGCCACCGCCCACGTCCGGCTCTCCAGCCCCCGGTTGGACGGCGGCGCCCGGATGCTGCGCCGCGGCTACAGCTACGACGACGGGCCGGGGGACCGGGGCCTGCTGTTCTGCGCCTTCATGCGGGACCCGGCGCTGTTCACCCGGGTGCAGAACCGGCTGGCCGCGCGGGACGCGCTGAACCCGTTCCTGGAACACACGGCGTCGGCGGTGGTGTACGTCCTGCCGGGGGTGGGGGAGGGCGGGGTGCTGGGGGAGGGCTTGTTCGGGTGACGGCACGGCACGCCGTCGGGGCGTGCCGGGGCGTGCTGGTGTCCGAAGCATGCCGGTTCGTGCCGGTTCGGGCCGTGCCGCCGCGGTGGGTGCGGCGGCGGCACGGCCCGGCGGTCACCAGTCGACGGGGATGCGGGCCGGGCTGCGGGTGGTGCCGCCGAGCTGCCAGGCGACGTCCGCGACCGGGGTGGTGAGGCGGAGGCCGGGCAGGGCGGTGGCGAGGCGGTGCAGGGACTCGCGCATCTCCAGCCGGACGCGCCAGGCACCGATGCAGTAGTGCGGGCCGGCGCTGAAGGCGAGGGTGGGGGCGGCGAGGGGGAGGCCGAGGTCGGCGTCGAGGCCCTCGGGGTAGACCTCGGGGTCGCGGTTGGCGCTGCCCAGGCTGACGGCGACGACGGAACCGGCCGGGATGGTGGCGCCGCCGAGCTCGATCGGCGCGGTGGCGCGGCGGATGGTGGCCTCGTCGTCGCCGAGCGGGATGAAGTGGAGCAGGCGTTCGGCGGTGCGTTCGGCGGTGTCGGGGTCGGCGAGCCGCGGCCAGTGCTCGGCGCGTTCGCCGAGCAGGTAGACGAGGGCGTTGCCGAGGGCGCCGGCGACGCTCTCGTTGCCGCTGGCGGTGAGTCCGGCGACGAGGTGGACGAGCGATTCCTCGGGGATGCCGCCGTCGTGGTCGGCGGCCCGGACGAGCCGGCTGACCAGGTCGTCGCCGGGCTCGCGGCGGCGGCGCTCGATCAACTCCGCGGTGAACGCACCGTATTCGGCGAGCGCGTCGGCGTGGTCGGTGGCGATGGTGCCTGCGGTGGTGCTCGCGGTGGTGGAGGCGTCGGTGCTCGCGGTCCCGCTGCCGGTCGTGTTCCCGGGGGCGGGGGTGCCGTCGGCGGGCTCGTCGCCCTGGGCGAGCAGCGCGAGGGTCCAGCGCTGCAGCCGCTCCTCGTCCAGGCTGTCCGGCCCGTTCCCGTCGAGCCCCATCAGCCGGGTGGTGACGGCGAAGGGCACCGGCCGGGCGAACGCGGTGACCAGGTCGGCGGGGGGTCCGGCGGCGACCAGCGCGTCGACGGACTGCTGGACGGCGGCCGCCACCCAGGGCTGCCAGCCGGCGATGGCGCGCGGGGTGAAGGCCCGTTGGACGGTGCCGCGCAGCCGCCGGTGGGCGGGGCCGTCCTGGTTGAACAGGGAGGCCGGGTTGGCGGCCACGTCGGCGGTGGTGCCGGCGGTTCCGACGTCGTGCAGGTCGGCGCGGGTGATCCGGGGGTCGCCGAGGATCTGCCGGACGTCCTGGTAGCGGGTGACCAGCCAGGCGGGGGTGCCGTCGGGGAGGGTGGTCGGGTGGGGCGGAAGGGCGGGGGCGACGGGGAGCCGGTGGAGCGGGGGCAGGGCGGTCCGGGTGTCGGCGGCGGAGTCCATGGGTCCCTTCGAGGGTCGGCGGGGCGGCGCGCTGGGCGGGCCGGCTGGTCGACGGGAGGGAGTCCGAGAGTCAAGCTGTCATATTTTCATAGGGAATTGGACGCTTGTGACGCTTCTCCCGTTGTGCCCGATGGTATGCCCCGCGCCGGACCGTCGGGCACGAACGGTGCGCCCCGCGCCGGATCGACGGGCACGAACGGTCGGAGTGCGCCCAGGACCGCGCCGATGCAGGCGTCGCGCAGCTCGTCGCGGGTGCAGCTCTCCTCGGTCAGCCAGTCGATGACCAGCACCCGGACGAACACCAGCCAACTGCGCAGGACCTGCGAGACGGCCCGCCGCGCGGCCTCGTCCGCGAGCGGGAGCACGCCCAGCAGGCGGCCCCGGAGGGCGTCGAGCTCCTCCGAGATGATCGTCTGGATCACCTGGTCCCCGGCCAGGACGCGGTTGGCGGTGAGGACGGCGTGCCGGTTGGCGATGAAGTAGTCCAGGTGGGCGTCCATGCCCTCGACCAACTGCTCGACCAGGGTGTCGGCGGGATCGAACCGGGACTTGGCGAGCAGCTCGTCGGCCGCCTGCCGGTAGACCTCGGCGAACAGGTCGTGCTTGCTCGGGAAGTGACGGTAGAGCAGGGCGCGCGAGACCCCGGCCCGCTCGGCGACCTCCTCCATCAGCACCTCCTCGTACGGGCGGGCGGCGAAGAGCCGGGCGCCGACGGAGAGCAGCTGGGCGCGTCGCTCGGCGGGGGAGAGGCGGCGGCGTCGTTCCTGGACTGGCATGCGCGCCAGGTTACTTGACACGTGTCTACCGGTGGCCGCTAGCTTGGTAGACGCGTGTCAACCAAGGCGTGCGCCATGCGGGCGTACGTGGTGCGAGCGTGCGCTGTGAGCGTGCGCGCGGGTGAGCGTGCGGGTGAACGCGCGCTGCCGAGGGCGTGCTGCTGAGGGCGTGCGTCACACCGACGCGCTCCGACGGGACCGACGACGGGTGGGTAGGGCATGGCCAGGACGCTGCGGGTGCTCGCGTGGACGATGGGGGTCGCCTGCGTGGCGATCGGGTTCCTCCACCTTCTGCTGGGGAACGCCGCGATGCCCGGGGCGGCGGACGCCGGCCCGACGGTCGGCAGCTTCGGCCGCTTCATGGGCGCGGTCTTCGCCGGGTACGGCGTGGCCTGGATCCGGGCCGCCCGGCAGGCGCCGGTGCCCGCCCGAGAGGTGCGGTGGCTGGCGGCGGTGTTCCTGCTGGGCGGCCTCGCGCGGCTGCTGGGCATCGCGGTGGACGGGTGGCCGCACGGCTTCCAGGTGGTGCTGATGGGGATCGAACTCGGGCTGGCGCCGGCCTTCCTGTGGCTCGCCGACGCGGACGAGCGGGCCCGGCCGGACGGGCGCGGCGGGCGGGCCCGCCCGGCCGCGTCGGCTCAGGCCACCGGGGCGTAGCCACCGGGGCGCCCGGCGACGGCGCCCGGGCCGGTGCCGGTGCCGCTGTCGGGGTGGGTGCCGGTGCCGGGGTGAGTGACGGTGCCCGGGTCGGCGGTGGCGCCGGTGAGCGCGACGTAGCCGTCCGGCCGGACCAGGACGACGGCGTCGCCGCGCAGCCCGTACGCCCGGGCGATGTGGCCGTCGGGGTCGAGCACGGCGGCCCGGCGCAGGCCGGTGACGGCGGTCAGGCCCGCCGCCGTGAGCGGGCCGGTGGCGGGCGGGCCCGGGACGGCCCGCGCGCCGGCCTCGGTGGGCAGCCCGGTCAGTGCCGGGTGCTCCCCGATGGTCAGCAGGGTGGAGTGCGGGCCGCGCAGGAGGTCGAACAGCCGGGTCGGCGTGCCGTCGGCGAGGGTGCAGGGCGCGTCGGGGGCGCGGTCGCCGGCCCGGATGCCGGTGGTGTCGTCGAGGTCGCGGCCGAGCGGCCCGCCCCGGTAGCCGACGGAGAGTCCGGTGAAGTCGGAGCCGGTGGCGGCCGGGTTGACGAACTGGTCGGTCAGCGCGCGGGCGCCGTCGGCGCTGAAGAGCGCCTTGTGCTGGGCGGAGGTGGCGGCGAGGACGGCGCGGGCGACGGGCAGCCGTTCGTCCTGGTAGCTGTCGAGCAGGGTCCCGGGCGCTCCGCGCAGGACGGCGGCCAGCTTCCAGCTCAGGTTGTGCGCGTCCTGGATGCCCGTGTTCATGCCCTGGCCGCCCGCCGCGGAGTGGCAGTGTGCGGCGTCCCCGGCGAGCAGCACCCGGCCGTCACGGTAGCGCTCGACCATGCGGACCGTCGGCCGCCAGACGGTGGACCAGGTCGGCTCGTGCAGCGTGACCCCCGGCAGTCCGGCGCGTTCGGCGAACAGCCGGCGGAAGGTCTCGGCGGTCGGGGCGGGGATCTCGCCGTGCTCGTCCTGGCCGACGGAGGCGTGCACCGCCCAGGTGGCGTCGGCGGCCATGGGGATCATCGCCAGGGCGCCGACGCCGAGCAGGGGGTCGTTCCAGAGGTGCATGGCACCGGTGTCCAGGCCGTCGACCTCCATCGAGGCCATGAGGAACCGCTCCTCCTCCCAGGTCTCGCCGAGGAAGGGGATGCCCGCGAGCTTGCGGACGGCGCTGCGCCCGCCGTCGCAGCCGACCAGGTAGCGGGCGCCGAGCTGCTCGGTCCGGCCGTCGCGTCGGACGGTCGCGAGCACGCCGTCGGCGTCCTGGGTGTGGTCGACGAGTTCGGTGCCGGTCTCGACGGTGACGCCGAAATCGGCGAGCCGTGCGCGCAGCACCTCCTCGGTGTGGTGCTGGCCGAGCAGCAGCATGCCGGCGTACGGGCGGTCGGGCGTCGGGCGGTTGCCGGGTGCCGCATCGACCTCGCCGAGGAGCCGACTGCCCTCGTACGTACGGACCTTGAGGTCGAGCGTGCCGCGATCGAGGATCGCGTCCACGACGCCGAGGTCGTCGAACACCTCCAGGGTGCGCGGGTTGACGCCCTTGCCGCGGACGCCGCGGTCGCGGAACCGCGGCTCCCGCTCGATGACGCGGCAGGCCACTCCGGCGCGGGCCAGCCCGATGGCGAGTGCGAGGCCCACCGGGCCGGCGCCGACCACCAGGACCTCGGTCGGGTGGGCGGTTCGGTGGGCGGCGGTCGGGTCGGCTGTTGGGTCGCCAGCGGTTGGGTTGGTGCGGGCGGAGGTGCTGTGAACGGTGCGCATGACGGATCTCCCCCTGGCCATCCGGCCATAAGATACGGTGCGTTTCTTCTCTTCGACTGTAGACTGCCACCAATAAGAAACGCAACGTATCTATGGAGCTGGGTGCGGGACGTGCGGGACTCGATGCGGGGCGCGGCAGGCGGCATGGCGGAGGACGTGGCGAAGGGCCGGGTGGAGGGCGTGGCGAAGGGTGCGGCCGAGGACGCCGCAGCGGGCGGCAAGCCGGTGCGGCGGCGCGGCGGTGAACTGGAGCGGGCGATCCTGGACGCCGTCTGGGCCGAACTCGCCGATCACGGCTACGACCGGCTCACCATGGAGGGCGTCGCCGCCCGCGCCCGGACCAGCAAGCCGGTGCTCTACCGCCGCTGGCCGAACCGTGCCGCGCTCGTCATCGCCGCCCTCGGCCGCAACGCCCCCGACTACCAGGAGCCTCCGGACACCGGCGAGTTGCGTGCCGACCTGGCGCTCTTCCTGGGCAGCCTGCTGCACCGCTTCGACGACCTGCCGACGGACGCCGTCCACGGCGTCCTGGTCGACCTGCTGCGCGATGCCGAGTTGCGCGCCGGCTTCACCGTCGGACTGACCGCCGTGGGTCCGGTGAGCAGCCTCGGCCTGATGATGCGCCGCGCCGCCGACCGGGGGGAGATCAACCCTGCCCGGATCACCCCGCGGACCGTCTCGCTGCCGCTCGACCTCCTGCGGGACGCGTTCCTGGTGGGCGCGGCCGTGCCGTCCGACCTAGTGGTGGCGGAGGTCCTGGACGAGGTCGTGCTGCCGCTGCTGCAGGCACCGTCGGGGAACTGACGGTTCACCGGTTCCGCTCCGCCCGTTTCCGTGTGCGGGCCTCAGGAATCGGTCTTGATCTTCTTCATGGTCAGGTGGGACTCGACCCGCAGGATGCCGGGCAGGCCGGTGAGCTTGGCGGTGAGGAAGGCGCTGTAGGCGGCGTGGTCCGCGACGGCGACGCGCAGGAAGTAGTCGGGGCGGCCGAACATCCGGCGGAACTCGACGACCTCCTCGTAGGAGGCCAGCGTCTCCTCCAGGGCCTCGATGGTCCTGAGGTCGTTGGCGTAGACCTCGACGTCGACCATGACCTCCAGGCCCTGGCCGAGGGCTTCCGGGTTGATCACGGCGCGGTAGCCGGCGATGACTCCGGCGTCCTCCAGGCGCTTCAGTCGGCGTAGGCACGGCGGCGGCGTCAGGCCGACCCGTTTGGCCAGTTCGACATTGGTCAGTCGGCCGTCCTGGCGCAGGTGGAACAAGATTTCGCGATCGATGGCATCGAGGATGAATTCATTGCTCACAGGAACATGGTAGGGGAATTATTTGAAACCATATGTGCCGATAATTCTTCTAAGATTTCGGTATGTCCACGCCTACGGTCGCAGTGAGCGATCCCCTTCCTGCTGCCCTCGCGGCCCCGCCGCCTTCACCGTCGCCGCCGCTGCGAACCGAGGCCCTGGCCGCGTTCAAGGACTCCGCCTCCGTCGGGCTGGGCCTGCTCCCGCTCGGCCTCGCCCTCGGCGTGGTCATCATCCACGCCGGCCTGCCCTGGTGGTCCTCGACGCTGTTCGCCGCCGTCGTCTACGCCGGGTCCTTCGAGTTCCTGCTGGTCGGCCTGACCGTGGCGGTCGCGCCGCTGGCGACGATCGCGCTGACCGCCTTCCTGGTCAACGCACGGCACGTGTTCTACGCGCTCTCCTTCCCGCTGCACCGGGTGCGCGGGCGCGGCGGCAAGGCCTACAGCACCTTTGCGCTGACCGACGAGGCGTACGCCATGACCACCGGCGGGCAGGCCCGGTCGTGGTCCGGCGCGCGGATCCTCTCCCTCCAGGTGATCTTCCAGCTGTACTGGGTGGCCGGAGCCACCGCGGGCGCCCTGCTCGGCTCGCTGATCCCCGAGCGCGTCACCGGCCTGGACTTCGCGATGACCGCCCTGTTCGCCGTGCTGGCCCTGGAGGCCGTCGCCGAACGCCGCGACGACCTGCCCACCCCGTTGCTCGCGCTGCTCAGCGTCCTGGCCGCGCGGCTCGTCCTCCCCGGCCAGATGCTGCCGGTGGCCTTCGCGTTGTTCACCGCCGCGCTGCTGGTCCGGCGCGTCTCATCCGGGCGGCGACCGGCCGGCGGCCAGGGTTCGCCCGCCGACGGGAAGCCGCCCGTCGACCGGGGTTCGCCTACCGGCCAGGCTTCGCCCACCGATCGGAGGTCGTCCGATGCCTGACTCCCGCTACCTGCTGCTGGCCGCCGCCGTCTCGGCCGCCGTCACCTGGGGCCTGCGCGCCCTGCCGTTCACCGCGCTCGCCCCGCTGCGCGCCAGCCGGACCGTCCGCCACCTCAGCACGCGCATGCCGGCCGGGGTCATGGTGATCCTGCTGGTCTACTGCCTGCGCGACCTCCCGCTGTCCCACGCGCGCGCCGCCGCGCCCCTGGTGGCTCTCGCCGTCACCGTCGGGTTGCACCTGTGGCGCCGCAACGTCCTGCTGAGCATCGTCGGCGGCACGGCGGTCAACGTCGTCCTGGCGAGCGCGGTGTTCGGGCCCTGACTCCGCCGGTCCCGGTCCCCGGGTTCGCCGGTCCCGGCCCGGCGCCCGTCGGCCCGGCGTCCGCTGTACGAGGCCTATGCTCGACGCTGATCGAACGTACGTCCGCGAGGAGGGTCCGACGCATGACGAGCGGCACCGTGGTGGCAGTCAGCAGCAACGCCGAGTACTCGTTCACCAAGCCGAACCGGGCCGGCATCACGCTGCTCGCCGGGCTCGGCGTGGAGGGTGACGTGCACGCCGGGGTGACGGTCAGGCACCGCTCGCGGATGGCCCAGGACCCGACCGTGCCCAACCTGCGTCAGGTCCACCTGATCCACCGTGAACTCCTCGCCGAGCTCGGCGAGTCCGGCTTCGACGTGGCGCCGGGCGCGCTCGGCGAGAACATCACCACCGAGGGCGTGGACCTGCTCGGCCTGCCGGTCGGCGCGGTGCTGCGGATCGGCGCCGAGGCGGAGGTGGAGGTCACCGGCCTGCGCAATCCGTGCGCGCAGATCGACGACTACCGGCCGGGCCTGCTCAAGCAGGTCGTCGGCCGGGCGGAGGACGGCACGATCGTGCGTCGCGCCGGGATCATGGGCGTCGTCCGCACCGGCGGTGCGATCCGCCCCGGCGACGCGATCGCGGTCGAGCTGCCGGAGGGTCCGCACCGGGCGCTCGACCGGGTCTGATGCAGTCGGGACCGGCCGGGACCGGTCCGGGCCGTGGCGCCCGTCGGCCCGTACCGGGCTTGCCCGCCGGGGGAGTTGGTCGACCGCGGCCGGGTCAGCGCGGTGGCTGCCCGTCGACGCGGCACAGGTCGTAGAGGTAGGACTTGCCGGCCTTCCAGCTGCGCCAGGGGCAGAGCGGCGGGAACGGTGCACCGGCCGTTCCGCCGGGCAGCGGGCCGGAGTTCGGCACTCCGGCGGCGTCGACGGTGCACCAGCCGCGTTCGGGCCGCCGGCGGCACCAGACGTCCGGATCGGTCCGTTTGAACGACGGCCTGCCGTTGAAGGTGCCGTCCGGGTCGAAGCGGTAGACCAGCCCGTCCAGCCGGCGGACGAATGCGATCGATGACACGGCTGATCCCCCGTATCGCTGGTGCCGCACGCTCGGTGGGCCCCGCCGATACCCCTGCCCCGTACACCGCCGGCGGCATTTTCCGGGCCGGCACGGGAGGCGCCGGGTCGACGGCCCGGCCGGTCCCGTTCACCGGGATGACCTGCCCGCAGCGGATACCCCCACCCCGTACGGGCGGGGCCGACAAGGCGCGTGGGGCGCGGCAGACGTCGCTGCCGCACCCCACGGGTCGAGCCGTTGCCGTGCCGATGCCGAGCTGACGCCGTGCCGGACGGTTCCGGCCCGTTCCGCGTCGGCCCGTTCCCCGTTGTCCCGTTTCGCGTGGCCCGTTCCGCTGTCCTGCCGTGTCCTCCGGATCAGGAGCGGACGAGGCGGGCGATGGCCTGATTGGCCTCGCGGATCTTGGTGCCCGCCTCCTGGCCGCCTTCGGCGATGGCGTCGCGCACGCAGCATTCGATGTGCTCGTCCAGGAGCTGGAGGGCGAAGGACTGGAGTGCGCGACTGGCGGCGGAGACCTGGGTGAGGACGTCGATGCAGTAGGTGTCCTGCTCGACCATGCGCTGCAGTCCGCGGATCTGGCCCTCGATGCGGCGCAGCCGCTTGAGGAAGTCGTCCTTGTGGGCGCTGTAGCTGGCCATGGCCGTCTCCGGGTCCTGTGCGGTGAGGAGGGCCCTCACTCTACCGGGGCGCGGTGGGAGGGGAGTCGGCCCGGACGGGTGGGGGCGCTGTCCGGGCCGACGTCGGGGGGTCAGCCGTCGAGGCGGCCGACCAGGTCGTAGCCGGCCTCGTCGACGGCGGCGGCCACGGCGGCGTCGACGAGCGGGCGGGTGCTGCCGACGGTGACCGTGCCGGAGGCGAGGTCCACGGCGACGTCGGTGACGCCGTCGAGCTTCTTCAGCTCGGCGGTGACCGAGCTGACGCAGTGGCCGCAGGTCATGCCCTCGACCCGGAAGGCCGAGGTCAGCGCGGACCCGGCGGTGGGGGCCGCGCCGGTGCCGGTGCCGCACGAGCCGCAGCAGGAGGAGGCCTCGGCGGTGGCCGACTCGACGGTGACGGTGCTCTCGCTCATGGGTGTGCTCCTGTCGTCAGTGCCCGGCGCCTCCCGGAGTGGCCGGGCGGCTGCTTCGCTTCTGAACATACCATACCCCCCTAGGGTACCTGGAAGGTTGCGGCGACGGATTTCCCCGGCTCGCACGATGGTCAACACCGGCCTGTGACGGCCCTGTTGCGGGTGCCCGGGCAGGGTGGGGGACGCGCGTCCCCGTACCCGGTGGACGGCCGACCCCACCACACGAGGTGAACCCATGGACCAGACCACCCGCCGCGGCCCGCGCGGTCTGCGCGAGACCCTCGCCGCCGGCGAACGGACGTACTCCTTCGAGTTCTTCCCCGCCAAGGACGACTCCGGCGAGCGGGCCCTGTGGGCCGCGATCCGACGCGTCGAGGCGACCGCGCCGACCTTCGTCTCGGTCACCTACGGCGCCGGCGGCTCCTCGCGCGACCGCACCATCGAGACCACCGAGAGGATCGCCGCGCAGACCACACTGCGCCCGGTGGCCCATCTGACCGCCGTCGGTCACTCCACCGCCGAACTCCAGGCCGTACTGCGGCGGTACGCGGACGTCGGGATCCGCGACGTGCTCGCCCTGCGCGGAGACCCGCCCGGCAACCCCAACGGGGCCTGGGAGCCGCACCCGCAGGGCCTGCGGCACGCCGCCGACCTGGTGCGGCTGGTCAAGGAGTGCGGCGCGTTCACCGTCGGCGTGGCGGCCTTCCCCGAGCGCCACCCGCGCTCCGCGGACTGGGACGACGACATCCGGCACTTCGTCGCCAAGTGCCGCGCGGGCGCGGACTACGCCGTCACCCAGATGTTCTTCGAGGTCGAGCACTACCTGCGGCTGCGGGACCGGCTGGCCGCGGCGGGCTGTGACACCCCGGTCATCCCGGAGATCATGCCCGCCACCGACGTCCGCCAGATCGGCCGCTTCGCCGAACTCAGCGGGGCGTCCTTCCCGGCAGGACTCGCGCTGCGCCTGGAGGCGGCCCGCGGCGACCGCGCGGCCGCGCACCGCATCGGCGTCGACCACGCCACCCGGATGGCCGAGCGCCTGCTCCGCGAGGGCGCGCCCGGCCTGCACTACATCACCCTGAACCGCTCCACCGCCGCACTGGAGATCCACCGCAACCTCGGACTCGACCGGCCTTCGGGGGCGCCGGTGACCCCGCCCCTGATCGGCAGTCACGTCTGACGGAAGGGTGTCGCGGCCGCACGGGGGTGAACGTGCGACAGGTCGGGGCGTTCGAACCCTCCGTGCAGCCGGGCCGTTCGACCCCCGGGCCGAGCCGGTCTCCTGGGCGTCGTGCCGCCTCCCGTGCGCGGCCCGTCCCCGGTGGGCTCGCCGTCCGGGCAGCCCGGCGCCGCGTGACGGCGCGCCTCGATTCCCGAATACCCCGTACGGGTATATCGTGACCGGCGCCCATCGGAGTCCCGCGGCACCACCGGAGGCGGACCGCCATGCACGCGATCCTGCACGCACTGTCCATCACCGGATCGATGACCTGGGAGATCACCTGGGCCCTGATCCTCGGCTTCCTGCTCTCCGCCGTCGTCCAGGCCGTCGTCCACAAGGCGACCGTGGTCCGGCTGCTCGGCGACGACCGCCCCCGCACCCTCGCCGTCGCCGCCGGCCTCGGCGCCGCGTCCTCGTCCTGCTCCTACGCGGCCGTCGCACTGGCCCGCTCGCTGTTCCGCAAGGGCGCGAACTTCACTGCGGCGATGGCCTTCGAGATCGCCTCGACCAACCTGGTCATCGAACTCGGCATCATCCTGGCCCTGTTGCTCGGCTGGCAGTTCACCGCAGCCGAGTTCGTCGGCGGGCCGGTGATGATCCTGCTGCTCGCCGTGCTCTTCCGGAGGCTGCTGCACGACCGGCTGCTGCGCGAGGCCCGCGACCAGGCCGACCACGGTCGGGCGGGCTCGATGGAGGGACACGCGGCGATGGACATGTCGGTGCCCGGCGAGGGCCCGTTCGCCCGGCGGCTGCTGTCCGGCCGGGGCTTCACGTCCGTCTCGCACGTCTTCGTCATGGAGTGGGCGGCGATCCTGCGCGACCTCGTCCTCGGTCTGCTCATCGCCGGCGCCATCGCCGCCTGGGTGCCCGACTCCTTCTGGCAGGCCTTCTTCTTCGCCGACCACCCCCTCGCCGGCAAGATCTGGGGCCCACTGGTCGGCCCGCTGGTGGCGATCGCGTCCTTCGTCTGCTCGATCGGCAACGTGCCGCTCGCGGTGGTGCTGTGGAAGGGCGGGATCAGCTTCGGCGGAGTCGTCGCGTTCATCTTCGCCGACCTGCTGATCCTGCCGATCCTCAACATCTACCGGAAGTACTACGGCGCCCGGATGGCACGCTTCCTGCTCGGCACCTTCTACGTGGCGATGGTCCTCGCCGGCTACGCGGTCGAGGTGCTGTTCGGCGCGCTCGGCCTGATCCCGGACGAGCGCGACGCGGAGATCCCGATGTCGGGCGTCGAGTGGAACTACACGACGTGGCTCAACATCGTGTTCCTCCTGCTGGCCGCCGCCATGCTCGTCCGCTTCCTCCGCACGGGCGGCGCGGCGATGCTCCGCATGATGGGCGGATCCCCGGACGGCCACGCCCCCGACGGGAACGAACCCCACGGCCACCGGTGAGGCGTGCCCGGGTCGGCATTTCCCAGGACATCCGAGCTCGTGTGGATGTCATGACTGCGGCCTACGAGGACATGCCCTTCAGCGAGCTGCTCCACCACCCTGCGGCGACCGCTCGCAGACTGGACGCCGTCCGTGCGCTGAGACTCCGGCGGCGCGACGCCGGGGACCTCGCCCTGATGCACATCGACCAGATGGAGCGCGACGCCACGGTCGTGGACTTCACCGCCCGCCTCCTCGCCGGACTGGTGCGTACGGAGAATACGGCCGCCCTCCGGCAGGCACTGCCCGAAGCCCTGCCGTGGATCACCTTCCTGCCCGACGAGGACATCGACCTCCTGCTCGCCGAACTGGTCGACACGGCACGCGGAGCCGTGGCACTGGACAACCTCGCCCCGATCGCGCTCCTGCTCACCCAGTGGAAGCACAGCGCCGAGATCTGCGCGGACCCCGCACTGCACGCCATCCTCACCCGCGAACCCGAGGGCGACATCGGGCCCGTTCCCCTGCCCGAGGCGGCGGAGTGAGTCCGAAGAGGGGGGAGCGAGCCGCGCCGCCCCCGACCGGTGTGGGGGCACCTCCCGGCCGGAGGCTGGGGGAGAGTACGACCTCCGGTTCGCCGACTCCGAAGCGGCAGAGGGCTGGGAACACCTCGGCCAGGCGGCAGGGAACCTGCGCCGCGCGTTCGAGAAGATCCGTGCGACCCCTCGCGCCGCCGACAGCCCCAGTCGTCAGCACCAGCTCAAGGGCAGTCTCGGTACCGGCACCTTCAAGGGGCACCCACTCGAACGCTGGCAGTTCGAGGTCACGGGTGGCGGATGTGTCCGGTACCTGATCGATGACGCCAATCGCACGGCATGGATCACGTATGCGGGCACCGGTCATCCCAAGGCCACGGACTGATCCGGTCACGTGCGCGGGTGAACGGCCCGGCGCCGGACGATCGTCCGAGGGTCGCCCGGTGCCGGGCCGTTCGTGGCCTGTTCAGTGCTGGTGTCCGCCGGCCGCCTCGGTCGGCCGGGCCGGGGCCGGGGTGTCGCCGGTGGTCAGGGTGAACGCGGCCGTGCGGACGGTGTCCTGGTGCTTGAAGTCCAGGAAGAGCCGGTAGCTGCCGGTGCTCGGGGCGGTGGTGGTGAAGCCGATCTCCGGGCCCGGGGTGGTCGTGTCCGGGTGCACGTGGAGGTAGGCGAGGTCGCCGGCGCGGAGGGCGACCAGGTGGCCGTACGCGCCGAGGTAGGGCTGGAGGTCGGTGACCGGCCGGCCGTCCTTGCTGACGCTCAGGGTGAGCGTGCCGCTGTGCCCGGGGGTGAGGTCGCCGCCGAGGGTGACGGTGTAGCCGTCGACGGTGACGGTCCGTCCGGTCTCCGGGAGCGGGGCCGGGTGCAGGTCGCCGGAGGCGTGCAGGTCGGCGCCGAGGGTGAGGCCCTCGGTGGCGCCGGCCGGGGTGAAGTCGGCGTAGACCCGGTACTCCCCGGCGGCGGGGACGGCGGTGGGGGCGCTCCAGGTGCCGTCGGCGGCGAGCGTCGGGTGCAGGTGCTGGAAGGTGGACAGGTCGCGCGGGGCGACGATCAGGTGGAGTTCCTTCTCGTGCTGCTGCCGGTAGGCGGTGACCGGTTTGCCGTCCGCGCCGAGGATGCGGAAGCGCAGGTCGGTGGGGGAGCCGGCGGTGACGAAGGGCTGTTCGACGCTGAGCGTGTAGCCGCGTTCGGAGATCTGCAGCCCGCCGGGCAGGTGCTCGGCGGCGGTGCCGCCCCCGGGGGCCTCGTCGTGTCCGGGGGCCTCGTCGTGTCCGGCGTGCCCGCCGGACTGCTGTCCCGGGGCCCCGGTGCCGTGGCCTCCGTGTCCGGTGGTGGCGGGCTTGGGGGAGGGGACGCTGCCGGTGGCGTTGCCGACGCCGAGGGCGAGGCCGAAGGCGGCCGCGAGGCCGGCGGTGAAGGCGGTGATGCGCAGCGCGGTGTTCATGGCGGGGTTCTCCTCGGGGCTGGTGACGTACGGCGGGTGGCGTCCGGGCAGGGCGGGGGGGGGGTGCGGGCCTGCGGAAGGGGCGGCCTGCGGCGGGCTCAGGCGCGCATGAGCCGGGCGATCGCCTGGGAGGCCTCGGCGACCTTGGCGTCGGCTTCGGCGCCGCCGCCCGCGATGGCGTCATGGACGCAGTGGCTGAGGTGGGCGTCGAGCAGGTTCAGCGCGATGGACTGGAGGGCCTTGGTGGCGGCCGACACCTGGGTCAGCGTGTCGATGCAGTAGGTGTCGGTGTCGACCATCCGCTGGAGGCCCCGGATCTGGCCCTCGACGCGGCGCAGTCTGCGCAGGAGCCGGTCCTTCTCGGTGCTGTAGCCGGCCATGCGGGCCTCCTCGGATTTCCGGCGCGAGTGCGGGTGTGCGGGTGTGCGGGTGTGCGGCGGCGCGGGAGCGCGGGAGCGCGGGAGCGCGGGAGCGCGGACGTGCGCGGTGTGCTCGGTCGAGCCCGTGACGCTTCGGTCCGACGCCCCTGAGTGAATACCCCATGGGGGTATCAAGTCAAGCGGGTCGACGCCGGGGAAAAATACCGGCAGGGGGTATCTATCAGGGCTTGCTGTCGATACCCCTCGGGGGTATAAATGAACCCGGCGCCGCCCGATACCCCTCATGGGTACGAAGGCCCGGCCGTCGAACGCAGCACCACGGCAGCACGGCAACGCACCGCAGAGCACGACCGCAGGACGACCGGCAAGACGACTGTCACGAGGAGCGACGATGACTACGCAGGCACCCGCCTCCGCGGAGGTGGAACTCTCGATCGGCGGCATGACGTGCGCCTCGTGCGCCGCCCGCATCGAGAAGAAGCTCAACCGGATGGACGGCGTCACCGCCAGCGTCAACTACGCCACCGAGAAGGCGAAGGTCTCCTTCGACGGCGGCGTCGACGTCGCCGACCTGATCGCCACCGTCGAGGCCACCGGCTACTCCGCGGCGCTGCCCGAGCCCCCGGCCGGCGAGGGCCCGGCCGGCGAGCAGGCCGGGCGGGCGGACGAGCTGGCCCCGCTGCGTGCCCGGCTGTTCACCGCGCTGGCGCTCGCCGTGCCCGTGATCGCGATGGCGATGGTGCCGGCCCTGCAGTTCGACAACTGGCAGTGGCTGTCCCTGACCCTGACCGCGCCGGTCGTCACCTACGCCGCCTGGCCGTTCCACCGGGCCGCCTGGACCAACCTCAAGCACGGCGCCGCGACGATGGACACCCTGGTCTCGCTCGGCACCGGCGCCGCGTTCCTGTGGTCGCTGTGGGCGCTGTTCTTCGGCGACGCCGGGATGCCGGGCATGCGGCACGGCTTCGAGTTCACCATCGCCCGCAGCGACGGCGCGTCCGACATCTACCTGGAGGCGGCGGCCGGCGTCACCGCCTTCATCCTGGCCGGCCGCTACTTCGAGGCCCGTTCCAAGCGGACCGCCGGAGCCGCGCTGAAGGCACTGCTGGAACTGGGCGCCAAGGACGTGACGGTGCTGCGCAGCGGAGCCGAGGTGCGCATCCCGATCGCCGACCTCGCCGTGGGGGACCGCTTCGTGGTCCGGCCGGGCGAGAAGATCGCGACCGACGGCGTGGTGGTCGACGGTGCCTCGGCGGTGGACGCCTCGATGCTGACCGGCGAGTCCGTCCCGGTCGAGGTCGGGGTCGGCGCCGCCGTCACCGGCGCCACCGTCAACGCCGGCGGCCGGCTGGTGGTCGAGGCGACCCGGGTCGGAGCGGACACCCAGCTGTCCCGGATGGCCAGGCTGGTCGAGGAGGCGCAGAACGGCAAGGCCGCCGCGCAGCGCCTCGCCGACCGGATCTCCGCGGTCTTCGTGCCGATCGTGATCACCCTCGCGGTGGCCACCCTGGGCTACTGGCTGGGCACCGGCGAGGGCTGGACCGCCGCCTTCACGGCGGCGGTCGCGGTGCTGATCATCGCCTGCCCGTGCGCCCTGGGCCTGGCCACTCCGACCGCGCTGCTGGTCGGCACCGGCCGTGGCGCCCAGCTCGGCATCCTGATCAAGGGCCCCGAGGTCCTGGAGACCACCCGCAAGGTCGACACCGTCGTCCTGGACAAGACCGGCACCGTCAC